>NZ_ALBR01000010.1:0-93557 GCF_002081505.1 Bacillus sp. CDB3
ACTTGATCATATTATAATAGGTGACCATAAATTCGTGAGTTTAAAGGAAAAAGGTCATATTTAAGACTATGCTTTTTACTTATTTTGTTTTATAATGTGATTTATGAGTTTTTTGTAGAAAATTATCTACAAAAAGGATACAGATATAAAAAAACGTACTGTTTTTATCATATAAAGTAAGAAAAAATGAGTCCGTGAAAACAAGAAAGGAAGATAAATAATATGTTTGGATTTGGTGGCTTTACTCGCGATCTTGGAATAGATTTAGGAACTGCGAACACGCTTGTATATGTAAAAGGAAAAGGTGTAGTTTTACGTGAGCCTTCAGTAGTAGCATTACAAACTGATACAAAACAAATCGTTGCAGTAGGTAGCGATGCAAAACAAATGATTGGTCGTACACCAGGAAACGTAGTGGCACTTCGCCCTATGAAAGACGGTGTAATTGCTGATTACGAAACAACAGCAACAATGATGAAATATTACATTCAACAAGCTCAAAAATCAAATGGATTCTTCTCACGTAAACCATACGTAATGGTATGTGTACCATCTGGTATTACAGCTGTAGAAAGACGTGCAGTAATCGATGCAACTCGTCAAGCTGGTGCTCGTGATGCATATCCAATTGAAGAGCCATTTGCAGCAGCAATTGGTGCGAACTTACCTGTTTGGGAACCAACTGGTAGTATGGTTGTTGATATCGGTGGTGGTACAACAGAAGTTGCAATTATTTCTTTAGGTGGTATTGTAACAAGCCAATCAGTTCGTGTTGCTGGTGATGATATGGATGATTCAATCATTCAATACATTAAGAAGAGCTATAACTTAATGATCGGTGAAAGAACAGCAGAAGCATTAAAATTAGAAATCGGTTCTGCAGGCGAGCCAGAAGGTATTGAACCTATGGAAATTCGCGGTCGTGATTTAGTAAGTGGTTTACCAAAAACAGTACTAATTCAACCAGAAGAAATTGCAGATGCATTAAAAGATACAGTAGATGCGATTGTAGAATCAGTTAAAAATACGTTAGAGAAAACTCCACCTGAATTAGCGGCAGATATTATGGACCGTGGTATCGTATTAACAGGCGGCGGGGCATTACTACGTAACTTAGATAAAGTTATTAGTGAAGAAACAAATATGCCAGTTCTTGTTGCAGAAAATCCATTAGATTGCGTAGCAATTGGAACGGGTAAAGCATTAGACAATATCGACCTTTTCAAAACTGCTGCTCGATAATATTGCAAAATAAAAATCAATGAAATTAAGAGGGTGTGAACGTGCCACAGTTTTTCTTAAACAAAAGATTAATTGTTTTGTTAGTTAGTATTATTCTTCTCGTGGCATTGATTGGAATCTCATTGAAAGAACGGAACAGTTTAACATGGCCAGAGCAGTTTATAAAAGATACTGTCGGTGTTGTAGAACGTGTATTCCAAAAGCCAGCGAATTATGTTGCCGGATTCTTCGAAAACGTAGAAGATGTAAAGCGCACGTATGAAGAGAATAAAGAATTAAAAGCAAAATTAGATAATTATGCAGACCTATCAGGAAAAGTAAAACAATTAGAAGATGATAAAAAGAAATTACAAGAGTTAACTGGTAAAACAGCGTTAAATAGCGGTTATACTGAAATTCCAGCTACTGTTGTTTCTCGTAATCCAGATAAATGGTACGATTTAATTGGAATTGATAAAGGGGCACAGCAAGGAATTAAAAAGGATATGGCTGTAGTAACTTCACAAGGTTTAGTTGGACGAGTGAAAAGTGTATCTCAGTTTACATCATCAGTAGAGTTACTAAGCTCTATGAGCCGAACAAATCGTGTTTCTGCTATTGTACAAGGTGATGAGAAAATCTTTGGATTGATTGAAGGTTACGATAAAGAAAAGCACTTACTTCTTTTTACAAAGATTGGCTCTGATGCTAAGGTAGAGAAAGATCAACTAGTTGTAACATCTGGACTTGGTGATATTTTCCCGAAAGGTCTTGTAATTGGGAAAATCGTTGATGTTCAGCCTGATCCATACGGTTTAACAAAAACAGCTTATGTAAAACCTGCTGCTGATTTAAATGACGTAGAGCATATTACGGTTGTCAAACGTGACACGCCTTCGGCGCCGTTAGAATAGGAGGGGAAGAAGAGATGATGAAGATTTTAAAAAGAGCAGCTCTTCCTCTTTTGCTCCTTTTTGTTTTTTTATTTGAAAATATGTTCTCTACTGTTGTTCCAACAGACGTCTTTTGGAAAGACAGTATAGCAGCACCGCATTTCTTTATAATTGTGTTATGTTTTATTACAGTGTACTATGGTCCGGTTCAAGGGATTTACTACGGACTATTATTTGGTTTCTTATTTGATACCGTATACACAGAACTTGTTGGTATATATATATTTGCCTATCCAATTTTGGCATATTTAGTTTATAGTGCGATGAAGATATTGCAATTGAATTTATTTATTGTTGTTTCTATCGTATTAGCTAGTATTGCAGCATTAGAGTATTATGTGTATGGATTTTTAACTTTGTTAGGGCGTACTCACATGTCGGCGTATGTCTTTTTCACCGATCGTCTCCTTGCTACTTTATTGCTAAATGGAATTTTCTTATTGATAGTTTGTTTCCCACTGAGACGATATTTAGTGCGTCTTTCAAAAGCGATGGAAGAAAAAGAAAAAAGGATTTTCTAATTTTATGTCGAATTGAATCGGTGGGGTGAACTTTAGTGGAAGAAAAAAAGCAACAAAATGTAACGATAAAAGGGACAAAAGATGGAATAACACTACATTTAGATGATTGCTGTTCATTCTCTGAACTATTAAAAGAATTGGATGAAAAGCTTTCTACACATTACTATGATGGTGACGGACGTTCTTTGATTGAAGTGCGTGTTAAAGTAGGAAATCGTTATTTAACAGAAGTACAACAAGAAGAGATTCGTACGTTAATTCGCAATAAGAAAAATCTTGTTGTGGAATCAATTGATAGTGATGTTATAACAAAAGCAGAAGCAATAGCTTGGAAAGAAGAAACAGAAATTGTCCCTATTTCCAAAATTGTTCGCTCTGGACAAGTGTTACATGTAAAAGGAAATTTATTATTAATTGGAGATGTTAATCCAGGCGGAACGGTTATCGCTGGGGGGAATATTTTTGTCGTGGGATCACTAAGAGGGATTGCACATGCGGGGTATGATGGAGATGCAGAAGCTGTTATTGCTGCATCTATTATGAACCCTATGCAACTCCGAATTAGTGATGTGACAATGCGGGCTCCGGAAGAGAAAGAGGACGGAGCGGAGGCGGCCGAATGTGCGTATATTAATGAGAACAATCACATTGTTGTCGATCGCCTGCAACTTCTCACTCATCTTAGACCTAATTTAACAAAGTTAGAAAGGGGAATTGTATAGCTGTGGGAGAGGCAATAGTAATTACATCTGGAAAAGGCGGCGTAGGTAAAACTACAACGTCTGCGAACATTGGTACAGCCCTTGCGTTATCTGGAAAGAAAGTATGTTTAATTGATACAGATATCGGTTTACGCAATTTAGACGTAGTAATGGGGCTGGAAAATCGTATTGTATTTGATCTTGTTGATGTCGTTGAAGGGCGTTGTCGTTTACCTCAGGCTCTTATTAAAGATAAGCGTTTTGATGATCTTTATTTATTACCTGCAGCACAAACGAGCGATAAATCGGCGGTAACACCTGAACAAATGGATGAATTAATACAAGTATTACGTCAAGATTATGATTACATATTAATTGATTGTCCTGCGGGGATTGAGCAGGGATTTAAAAATGCTGTAGCAGGTGCGGATAAAGCAATCGTTGTAACGACACCAGAGGTATCCTCAATGCGTGATGCAGATCGTATTATCGGGCTTTTAGAGAAAGAGGATATTGAACCGCCGAAACTTGTCATTAACCGTGTGCGTAGTCATATGCTTCATGAACAGGATATGTTAGATGTTGATGAAATTGTACGTACATTGTCAATCGAGCTTCTTGGTGTTGTCGAAGATGATGATGAAGTTATTCGTGCTACGAATACAGGCGAACCTGTAGCGTTGCAACCGAGCGGAAAAGCAGCACTAGCTTATCGCAATATTGCAAGACGTTTGTTAGGTGAGAATGTGCCATTACAAGCATTTGAACAAGAAAAAGTATCGGTATTTACAAAGATGAAAAATTTCTTTGGGATTCGTTAAAAGCACTTCGCATAAATGCGGAGTGCTTTCTTTTTTTCTTCGCATGAATATCTTTCTTCCATAACTCATACATATGTACAAACTGTATATAACTGTTTCTATTTGAATAAGGCTCACTAAAGAAAGGAGACAGTATGAAGAATAGACGTGTGGAAGAAATTAAAAAGCGGATTGCGAAAAGGAAAGCAGAGCAAGAAAGGATGGAGGAAGATCAGTATTTTGCTGGAGGGGACTTTGATAGTGACACGGTATTTATTGAAGAAGGAGAGAAGGAAATTCACCCTCTATTTCGAAAAGAAGTTTTTCTCTTCAAAGTTTTGCTATCAGCAATATTAGTTCTCTCAGTTGCTATTTTATTTAAAAATGCACCTTCTTCTTTTGATGGTACTAGAGCTGTCACAGAAAAAGTTATGCAAGAAGAATTTCAATTTGCTACTATATCGAAATGGTATGAAAAGCAGTTTGGAAAACCTCTCGTTTTCTTTTCTCCAAATGAGAAAAAAGAAAAGGCTATTCAGCAAAAGGATTATGCGATTCCTGCCTCTGGAAAGGTGATGCAAGGGTTTCAAAAAAATGGCCAAGGTGTATTTGTTCAAACGGCTACAAATGCAACGGTTGAGTCAGTAAATGAAGGTGTAGTTGTTTTTGCGGGCAAGAAAGAGGAACTTGGAAATACAGTTCAAATTCAACACGCTGATGGCACGGAGTCTTGGTATGGAAATTTAAACGATATGTCAGTGAAGTTATATGATTACGTTTCAAAAAAACAAAAAATCGGAACGGTGAATAGTGACGAAAATAATAAAAACGGTAAATTTTATTTCGCGATGAAAAAGAATGAAAAATTTATTGATCCTATTCAGGTGATTTCATTTGATTAAATATAGAGATGTTTTAACGAAAATTACGGTGCATCCATTGTTTTGGGTTATTATCGTTATTGGTATTTTTACAGCGCGTTTTAAAGAGTTACTATTACTATTTTGTATCGTTTTAGTTCATGAATTGGGGCATGCTTTTGCAGCTGCATATTATAATTGGCGTATTAAACAAATTCAGCTTTTGCCGTTTGGTGGCGTAGCTGAGATGGAGGAACATGGGAATAAATCATTAAAAGAAGAATTGATTGTCGTTATGGCGGGACCAATTCAGCATATATGGATGATTGCGGTCGCCTATATTTTGTATCAAGCGGGCTGGGTAACGGATGATTTGTACCATTTCTTTGTATGGAATAATGTCATTATCTTAGGATTTAATTTATTGCCTATTTGGCCACTTGATGGCGGAAAAGTATTATTTAATGTATTATCATATCGTTTTCCGTATTTACAAGCACATGAAAAGATGATGAAATTGTCATGTGTTTTTTTTAGTGTAATATTAGGATGGCAGTTACTTTGGAATAGTAATAACATTATGATGTGGGTATTACTCGTTTTTCTAGCGATTTCTTTGTATCAAGAATGGAAACAAAGAAGGTACGCATTTATGCGTTTTTTATTAGAACGTTATTATGGGAATAAAAGAGATATTGAAAAGATTGCACCTATTGAGGTGAAAACAGAAGATCGCTTGTATACGATTTTTACAAAATTTCGTAGAGGATATAAACACTCTATTATCGTCCATGGAAAATATAAAGAGCATTACACATTGGACGAAAATGAATTGCTCTATGCGTATTTTGCTGAAAAACGAACAACTTCATCTGTTGAAGAATTAATTGGTTAGTGTTGACGACGACACTAACCTTTTATATTGTAAGGAAAAGAAGTGAAAAGTGAGGAAAAAATTTTGAAGACGTTATATATAAACTACACTGGTTCGGAAAAGCGTGTTGCGATAGAAGAGAAACAAAAAATTGTCGAGCTTTTATGGAAAAGGAATGAAGAGCAGGAGATTGTCGGGCATATTTATGTTGGGCGTATCGTAAGAACAATTGCTGGAATGAACGCAGCCTTTGTAAATATCGGATTAGAAAAACATGCATATCTTTCATACGATGATGTACCATCTTCATATCGCATACATGAAGGACAGGCGATACTTGTACAAGTTGTGAAAGAAGCTATTGATACGAAAGGTCCTAAGTTAACAGCGAATATAGAATTTACCGGAAAATATGTTGTTTACATGCCGTATGATGAAATGCGCGCTGTTTCTCGGAAAATAAAAAATAATAAAAGAAGACAACAGTTGCTCGGAGTTGAAGTGAAAGGAACGGGTGGATACATTTTCCGCTCTGCTTCTGAAAAAGGAACAATTGATGAAATACAAGCTGAAATGCAAGGGTTGCAGCAGTTATATGAAGAATTAAAAAGAAGAGAAGAGCAAGGGAAGGCGCCGTTACTACTTCATCGACCAGCGACGTTTTTAGATCGTGTATTTCAGGAGAACCCAATTGAAACGATTGAAAAAGTAGTTGTAGATACGAGAAGTGTAGTAAAAGAATTAGAAGAAAAAGTAGGGGAAGAAAGAGTATCCTTTTACAATGAAAAATCTTCGATGTTTAACCATTTTGGAATAGATCGTGAAATCGAGAAAGCACTTCAAAAAATTGTGTGGCTACCAAATGGTGCGTATCTAATTGTAGAACAAATGGAGACGATGACTGTAATTGATGTGAATACAGGTAAATTTACTGGAAAACAAAATTTACAAGATACTGTACTTCGCACAAATGAAGCGGCTGCTGAAGAGATTGCTCGTCAATTAAGACTGCGTGATATTGGCGGTATGATATTAATTGATTTTATTAATATGAAAAGACGTGAAGATAAAGAGAAGGTAAGAGAGAGTTTAATGTTAGCTTTACAAGATGATCGTACATATACGAGAGTACTCGGATTTACGGAATTAGGAATTTTAGAGATGACGCGTAAACGTAAGAAACATTCGTTACGTGACGTATTATTAGAAGAATGTGTACCTTGTAAAGCGACGGGATATGTCATGTCTTATGAAACAATTGCGTATGAGTTAGAGAGAGAACTAATTACATATGGCAATATAGAAGATGAAGCAGTATTAATCGCTGCACCGAAAATTTTGCAAAAGCATTTTCTACAAAAAGAATTACAAAAAAATCTTCCATTTGAAATTTATTTCAAAGATGATATTATCGAAAGGTACGCTATTATCCGATTTGGAAGTAAGAAAGAAATTGTAGAACGGAAAAAATAGTTAGCAGAACATTTATTGACAATAGTCTATGATTCATGATAACATCTTTATGTTATAGTTTATAGCACCTAAACGGCTATATGCTACAACCGCACAAAACAGGTTCCCTAAAGACACTTATGTCTACCTCGTTTTTGGCGAGTCTTAGTAATTAAGAGGAGGTGCAAGTATGTACGCAATTATCGAAACAGGTGGAAAACAAATTAAAGTTGAAGCTGGTCAAGCAATCTACATTGAAAAATTAGATGTTGAAGCTGGTGAAACTGTTACTTTTGACAAAGTTCTTTTCGTTGGTGGCGAAAACGTTAAAGTTGGTAGCCCAGTTGTAGAAGGCGCAACAGTGACTGCTAAAGTTGAAAAACAAGGTCGCGCTAAGAAAATCATCGTTTTCAAATACAAAGCGAAAAAGAACAATCGTAAGAAACAAGGTCATCGTCAACCTTACACTAAGCTAGTTGTTGAAGCTATCAACGCTTAATTCAGGTTAACATGATTAAAATTACGATAAGTCGCACGAAATTAGGAAGTATCCAATCATTTAAAATGACTGGACATGCCGATTATGCGCCACATGGACAAGACCTTGTCTGTGCTGGAACTACAGCGGTTGTGTTTGGTTCTATAAATGCAGTGGAAGAACTTTGTAATGTGCAGGCAACTATTGAACTCGGAAGTGACGGCGGATTCTTAACGTATGAATTGCCTAATGATTTAGACGTTCATACAGCAGAAAAAGCACAGATACTTTTAGAAGGATTGGTTGTTTCGCTTAAGACGATCGAACTTGATTACGGAAAGTATATCCGTTTAATAGAAAAAGTGCAGGAGGTGTAACGTATGTTAAGATTAGATCTTCAGTTTTTCGCATCTAAGAAAGGTGTAGGTAGTACAAAGAACGGTCGTGACTCTCAGTCAAAACGTCTTGGTGCTAAACGCGCAGATGGTCAAACGGTTTCAGGTGGTTCAATTCTTTACCGTCAACGCGGTACAAAAATTTATCCAGGTGTTAACGTTGGTCGTGGTGGCGATGACACTTTATACGCGAAAGTTGACGGCGTAGTACGCTTTGAGCGTCTTGGCCGTGACCGCAAACAAGTGAGCGTATATCCTGTTGCTCAAGAAGCATAAGAACTCACGGAAAACTCTAACCTGAGTGCAGGTTAGAGTTTTTCTATATTAAGGGGTATCTAAATGAATGAAAAATGGACAATTATAGATGCGTTGCGCCATTCAAGACATGATTGGCTCAATCGTATGCAGATGGTGAAAGGAAACCTTTCCCTTGGAAAAGTGGAAGAGATTCATAGGCTCATCGATCGTTTTGTCCAAGAAGCGAGACAAGAATCCAATCTGATAGGGCTATCAATGCCTTTATTTTCAGAGTGGATTTTAACATATAATTGGAAACAGCAGCCGTGCTTATTGGAGTACGAAGTATTAGGGAATTTACATAACTTATCTCACTTAGATGAGACTGTATGTACATGGACGAATCAATTTTTCTCAATACTTCAGCATAGTTTAGACGTATATGTTGAAAATTATGTTTGTATCACAATTGAATGTGACGCGGAGAATGCTCGTTTCTTTTTTGATTTTCGTGGTAAGCTAACGAGTGTAGAAGAACTACAGAATTGGCTTGCGAACCAAAACAATAAATGGTATTCCATTTCTTATACAGTACGAGATGAAGAAGTCTCAGTTATATTACAACCAATCGAAAAAAGTGTGGTGAAATAATGTTTGTAGATCAGGTCAAGATATATGTAAAAGGCGGCGACGGTGGTAACGGAATGGTTGCGTATCGTCGTGAGAAGTATGTACCTAAAGGTGGCCCAGCAGGTGGCGACGGTGGTAAAGGTGCAGATGTTGTTTTTGTTGTTGAGGAAGGCTTACGTACATTAATGGACTTCCGCTACCAACGTCATTTCAAAGCTGATCGTGGTCAGCACGGAATGAGTAAAGGTCAGCACGGTCGTAAATCTGAAGATTTAATCGTAAAGGTTCCACCGGGAACAATTGTAAAAGATGAAAAAACAGGTGAAATTCTTGCCGATTTAGTAACGCATGAACAAACAGCTGTAATCGCAAAAGGTGGCCGCGGTGGCCGTGGTAACTCACGTTTCGCAACACCAACGAACCCAGCGCCAGAAATCGCTGAGAACGGGGAACCAGGTCAAGAACGTGATGTCACGCTAGAACTTAAAGTACTAGCAGATGTTGGACTTGTTGGATTCCCAAGTGTAGGTAAATCTACATTATTATCTGTTGTATCATCAGCGCGTCCGAAAATTGCAGAGTATCACTTTACAACAATCGTTCCAAATCTTGGTGTTGTTGAAACTGGTGATAACCGCAGCTTCGTTATGGCTGACCTTCCTGGACTAATTGAAGGCGCACATGCCGGCGTCGGACTTGGACACCAATTCTTACGTCATATTGAGCGTACACGTGTAATCGTGCACGTTATCGATATGTCTGGTTTAGAAGGCCGTGAGCCATATGAAGATTATGTAACAATCAATAGTGAACTAAAAGAATACAATATGCGTTTAACTGAGCGTCCACAAGTTGTTGTTGCAAACAAAATGGATATGCCAGGTGCAGAAGAAAACTTACAAGCATTTAAAGAAAAATTGGGAGACGAAGTGAAAATTTTCCCAATCTCAGCTGTAACGAAACAAGGTGTTCGTGACTTACTATTTGAAGTAGCGAACTTATTAGAAACAACACCAGAATTCCCAATGTATGATGATGTAGAAGAATCTGAAGCAAGTGTAATGTACAAATTTGAATCTGAATCTAATTTTGAAATTACACGCGAAAGTGATGGCACATTTGTTATTTCTGGTTATGATATTGAGAAAACATTCAAAATGACAGACTTCTCACGTGATGAATCTGTACGCCGATTTGCTCGTCAAATGCGTGGAATGGGTATTGATGAAGCCCTTCGTGCACGTGGTGCAGTAGACGGAGATATTGTAAAAATTCTTGAATATCAATTTGAATTTATCGATTAAGACTGCCGAAATATGGCGGTCTTTTTTTTATCCCGCTATTTGTGGGCAGTAAAACTCCCATCTCAAAATTCAGCTGGAGCAAAGAAGTTAGGTGGGAGCCTTACTGCCCGTAAACGCCAGATTGGAGAGGGCTGATTAAAGTTTCACTTTATATCGTAAATGTCTGATTCATATAGGAAAAAATACCCACTAATTAAATTTTCAATTTATAATAGAACAAGGAGTGGTTTTGGAAGAATTTTTTATGGGGAGAAAATGAACATGTATAAAATATTAATTGTAGAAGACGATGAAAAAATCGCGGGAATACTAGAGGAGCATTTAGAAAGATATGGCTATCAATCATTTAGAGCAAGTGATTTACGTCATATAAAAGATGAGTTCGTGAAAATAAATCCTCATCTCGTATTACTGGATATTAATTTACCATATTTTGATGGTTTTTATTGGTGTCGTCAAATTCGTACTGTATCGAATGCGCCGATTATTTTTGTTTCTGCAAGAACAGGGGAAATGGATCAAGTAATGGCGATTGAGAATGGCGGAGATGATTACATTACGAAGCCGTTCCATTTAGATATCGTAATGGCAAAGGTGAAAAGTGCACTCCGCCGAGGATACGGTGAGTATGCTTTGGCCGCGGAAAGTGATTGTTTAGGTGTTAATGGTTTGTTATTATTCCCATCACAGCACACAGTAGAGTGGAAAGGGCAACAAACGGAACTTACAAAAAATGAGTTTTATTTATTAGAATGTTTAATGAAACAAGCAAATCAATACGTAACACGTGAAGAGTTGTTAGAGGCTTTATGGGATGAAGTAGCTTTTGTTGATGATAATACATTAACCGTAAATGTAAAACGCGTAAGGAAGAAACTAGAGGAGCTAGGCATTAAAAATGCAATTGTAACGAAACGCGGATATGGTTATGCGCTTCTTACAGAGTGGGGGGAAGGGCATGAAGGTTAAAAATTACCTCATGGACCGCTTTTCTTTAATTCTTTCTTATATTGTTAGCCTTTGTTTATTTGGGCTCGTTTTGCAGTTGCAAAATCTTTTGGATAAAAAATCAATTGACTGGAGTACGTGGTTATATGGACTTTTATTAGGGACAGTTGTATTTACTGTATACCTCATTTACGATTACCGAAAACGGAGTGTGTTTTTAAAGAGGATCGAAAAGTATGTTACTGGCGGAAATACATTACATGACTCACTACTTATTGATACTTCTTATACGTCAGAGCAAGAGATGATTGTTGAATCGTTTACTCTATTGAGACAGCAATATATGAATGAAGTTCATAAACAACATGCGAAAGAACAACAGCAAATGATATTTATGAACCAATGGATTCATCAAATGAAAACACCAGTATCGGTTATAGAATTGTTATTACAGAAGTTTGGTAAGGAGCATCGTGAAGCAAGAGTAACAGTTGAAAGTATTCGCGAAGAAAATAATCGTATACTAAATGGTTTAGATTTAGCGTTACATATGGCAAGGTTAGAGCAATTTGCGAAAGATTATAAAGTAGAAGTAGTAAATGTGGTAGATATCATTCGAGGTATTATTAATGAAAATCGAAAATCCTTCATTCAATCGTCTGTATTTCCGAAAGTAATGTTTGATGAAGATACTTGTATGGTTGCATCTGATAGAAAATGGCTGAGTATTGCTATAGGACAAATTGCTGTAAATGCAATTAAGTATACAAAAATTTCAGAAGCAGAGAAAAAGGAAATTCAATTTCAAATTGAAGAGAAAGATCAAAAGGTGTTACTACATATTAAGGACAACGGAATCGGTATTCCAGAGCAAGATATAAAACGTATATTTGATCCATTCTTTACGGGAATAAACGGCCGTAAAACGAGAGAAGCGACTGGAATGGGTTTATATATTACGAAGGAAATTTGCGATAATTTACATCATGGAATGTATGTTCAATCGGCTGAAGGAGAAGGAACGACATTCACATTCCAATTTGCAAAAGATGAAGAATATCATGCATTGATGAGAAAAATGACAAAACTGTAAGATAACAAAACGTTTTGTAAGGAAAATCACTCGTTTCTTTTTCTTATTTTTCTTATAGTAAATGTAAGAAGAAAACACATAGGGGGATTAGAAATGAGTGTTCTTGAAGTGAAAGGCTTAACAAAGGTGTATCAATCGAAAGGTTCAGTAGCGACGACTGCTTTAAATGATATAAATTTTAAAATTGAAGAAGGCGAATTTGTAGGGATTATGGGTCCTTCAGGAAGCGGAAAAACAACGCTTTTAAATTTATTGGCAACAATTGATAAGCAAACTTCAGGTCATGTGCTTGTAAATGGTGAAGAAATTAATCAAATGCGTGCTGCAAAATTAGCAGAGTTTCGCCGTACACATTTAGGATTCATTTTCCAAGATTTTAACTTACTTGATACGTTATCGATTAAAGAAAATATTATTTTACCGCTTGTAATGGCGAAGAAATCTGTAAATGAAATCGATACAAAAGTACTGGAAATTGCGAAGTTTTTAAACATCGAAGAAATTTTAAATAAAAAAGTATATGAAGTATCAGGCGGACAACAACAACGTGCAGCAGCTGCGAGAGCAATCATTCATGAACCGACGTTAATTTTAGCGGATGAGCCAACGGGAAACTTAGATTCTAAGTCAGCGAAATCATTAATGGGAGCACTTCAAGATTTGCATGAGCAAAAGAAAGTAACGATTGCAATGGTTACGCATGATCCAGTAGCGGCTAGTTATTGTGAACGCATCCTCTTCATACGTGATGGAGAGATCTTCTCAGAAATACACAAAGGAAGAACGAAGCAAGCCTTTTTCCAAGAAATTTTAGACGTACTTGCGATGCTAGGAGGAGAATATCATGAACTTTCGCCAGCTCGCGCTTAATAACGTAAAAGGAAATTGGCGTAATTATAAAGCATTCCTTATTAGTAGTTGTTTATCGATCGTAGTATTTTTCATGTATGCTTCCTTCATTTATCATCCAGATGTCGTAAGCGGTAATATTAGTATGAAGACGATGATTACAAAAGGGTTAGAATCAATGAATTACATCGTAGTCATCTTCTCAGCACTCTTTATTTTATATGCAAATTCAACGTTTTTACGAGCAAGAAAAAAGAATTTGGTTTATTAACATTAATAGGCGGAACAAAGTCTCAACTTGGCAGAATGATTATATTAGAACAACTTATGTTAGGTAGTATTGCAATTGTAGTAGGTATCGGGATTGGAATGCTTTGTTCAAAACTATTTTTCCAAGCACTCAGTGTCTTACTAAAAGTTGATAAAACACTTCCGTTTGTATGGAATGGAAAAGCAGTTCTTATTACAGCGGGCATATATTTTATTCTCTTTTTAATTCTATCATTGTTTAGTGTTTGGACAGTGGGACGCTTGCAAATTATTGATTTATTAAGAGAAGCAAGAAAACAAAAAGTGGAGCCTTTTGCATTTACGTGGTTATGTGTAGCCGGTATAGGATGTATCATTGCTGCGTATGTCCTTTGTTTCCAAGTAACAATTATGAATTTTATTATGTATTTCTTACCGATTGTAGGACTGACAATTGGCGGGACGTATTTACTATTTACACAAGGTAGTACAGTCGTATTAAAAGCATTGCAAAAACGAAAACAATCTTTTTATACATATCCAAATATGTTCGTACTAAGCAATCTTATTTACAAAATGAAAGATAATGCTCGTTTTCTATTTGTAATTTCTATTATTACGGCGGTTGTTTCCTCAGCAGTTGGTACGCTTTATGTATATTATGAAAATATGAGTGCAAAAACGGTAGAGCTTACGCCACATGCTATTTCATATGAGGAAAAGGGGTTAAATACGCATAGTCTTATTAATGAAGAAAAAGTACAAGAGATTGTAAAAAAACATGGGTTTGAAGATGCACGAAAAGTAACCTACGTAAAACTACCTGCAACACAGAAAATAATGTTGTTTAACAGTGAACGTGAAGTACCAATGACGATTATTTCAGAAAAAGAATATAACGCAGAAGTGCGTGAACAAAAGAAAGAGCAAATTACAGAGGTTCATAATGCACCAGGTAGTGCGACGATGGTTATGGTTGATGCAGCAAATGAACTTATGAAAATAGATCGTACGAAACCGTATGAATTTACAATTAATGGACAAAAGCAGTCTGTTCAATTAAATGAGCCAACGTCATATTCTGTTTTTAACGATAGCGAATATCTCATTGTGAATGATCAAGATTTTGAGAAGTATGCAAAGCTCGTACCAGACGAAGAAAAGACGAAATATTACGGTTATTATATTGAAGACTGGAAAAGTACGGAAGACCTTGTGCTAGATTTGAAAAAGCAAATTGCACCAGAAAAGCAAGGAGAACTGAAAAATTCAGTGTTTGCTTATAAAGATATAAGAGAATCTGGAGCAATTACAATATTCATTGGTTTCTTCGTAGCAGTACTGTTCTTCTTCTTCGCTTGTAGTATGACATACTTTAAATGGTTTAACGATAAAGAACAAGATCGTATTCAGTTTAAATCGTTAAAGAGAATCGGTATGACAGATAAAGAAATTCGTAAAATTGCAATTCGACAAATGGGTGTTATCTTCTTTATCCCGATTTTAATCGGTGCAATTCATAGTGGATTTGCTCTTCATACGTTAGGGAAAATGCTTTATATCGATTTATGGAAATCAGGTGCGATTGTAATTGGCGCATACATTGTAGCTTCTGCAATTTACTTTATGATCGCGCAAAGAGGATATTTAAAACACGTGAAAAGCTAGGGAAACCTCTAGCTTTTTGCCTATGTAGTACGTTACAGGGGGACGGTAGATGAACATTCGACAACTAGCGCTACAAAATATAAAAGGGAACTGGCGTAATTATAAAGTGTTTTTCTTAAGTAGCTGCTTTGCAATATTTGCTTCTTATGCATACATGTCTGTCATTGTACATCCGTATATGCAAGAGACAATGTGGTATCAAAATGTACGCTGGGGTCTTATCATATGTAACATTATAATTATTTCTTTTTTTATCATATTTATTTTGTACTCTACTTCTATTTTCATAGAAGCGCGTAAGAAAGAACTAGGGTTATATATGTTAATGGGAGCAACGAAATCTAACGTAATAGGAGTGATTATGACCGAGCAAATATTAATTGGAATGTTTGCTAATATTTTCGGTATTGGGCTTGGCATGATCTTTTTAAAGCTCTTCTTCATGGTGTTTAGTATGTTACTTCGTCTTCCGAAAGAACTCCCTGTCATATTTGACGTGAGGGCGATTGGTGTAACGTTTGTTATATATATGGTCGTTTTTATTCTATTATCTTTTATAAGCGCTTTACGTATATGGAATATAAAAATCATTCGGTTATTAAAAGAATTTCGAACAGATAAACGAGAGAGAAAAACATCAAAGTGGCTCTGTTTATTCGGTTTTGCTTGTTTAGGGACGGGATATACGTTATCGCTACAAGCGACGATGCCAACGATAGCATTATACTTTTTTCCTGTTGTTATATTAATTTCTTTTGGAACGTATTTCTCATTTACACACGGCGTTACACAAATATTAGAAATGATAAAACGAAATAAAAAGATTATGTATACATACCCGTATTTGTTTATAGTGAATCAATTATCACATCGAATGAAGGGAAATGGTCGCTTTTTCTTTCTGTTGTCTATGGCGACAACGTTTGTGGTTACGGCGACAGGTACGGTGTTTTTATATTTCTCTGGTATGCAGGATATGTGGCGTGGCGGAGGAGTACACTCGGTTTCGTACATAGAAAAAGGTACTTCTGCTCATGAAGTCTTTGAGGAAGGTGCGGTTGAAAAATTGTTGCATCAATATGGGTATGATGATTTTCAATACATGAGTTTTGTTGGAGTGTATGCATCTTTTCAGTCCAATAAGGGGGAAACAGAAGTAACGCCGCTTATAAAGGAAAGTGAATACAATCAAGAGGCAAGAAAACAAAAGCAGAGAACGTATCATCCTAAAAAAGGAACAGTTACACTTGTTTATTATAATAAGCGGAATCATCCGAATTTATATGATCAAAAAGAGATTCAATTACAAGTAAGGAATCAAACGCATCAATTGGTATTTAACGGTCAGAAGGAAGGGGTACAATTTAACTATCACCCTTCATACATTAATGGTCTGTTTTTCGTCATGAATGATGAAGATTTTGAAAGTATAGCAAATAAGGTTCCGGATTCTGAAAAAATGATATATAGAGGCTACACATTACCAAATATCGAAAATACAAAGAAATTAAATGCAGATTTACGTAAACATATGAAACAAGATAATAATAATGCATTTCGAAGTAATATGGAATTCTATGTGAGTATGAAAGAAGGCGGTGATATTACTCTATTTGTAGGTTCATTCATTAGTATATTATTCTTTCTTACTTCATGTAGTATCGTATATTTTAAATGGTTTCATAATATTGCATCGGATCGTAAGCAGTATGGTGCGCTCTCCAAACTTGGAATGACGAAGGAAGAAGTGTGGAAAATTTCTCGTTGGCAATTGTGTATGCTATTTTTTGCGCCAATTATAGTAGGAAGTATGCATAGTGCAGTTGCGTTATATACGTTTCATAATACTCTCTTTATGGACGGTTCATTAAGAAAAGTAGGTTTGTTTATTCTGTATTATATCGCGGCATGCATCATTTATTTCTTTTTTGCTCAAAGAGAATATAGGAAACATTTAGACTAGCGGATGTTAGTCTTTTTTAAATATTCGAAATTTACATAGAAGAATATAAAAAAGTATGGTATAACAGTAAGAAAACGAAAAAGAGGGGAAAAGACGATGATTCGAGTAGGATATTTAGGACCAGAAGCAACATTTACAAATATGGCGGTGAGTCGTTTTTTTCCGGAAGCGGAGCATGTACCGTATCGAACGATTCCAGATTGTATAGATGCAGCTGCAAATGAAAATGTGGACTTCGCAGTTGTACCGTTAGAAAATGCGATTGAAGGTTCAGTAAATATAACTGTCGATTACCTTGTACATGAGCAACCACTTTCTATTGTAGGAGAAATTACAGTACCGATTCAGCAACACTTACTTGTACATCCCCAGTATGCAGAAGTGTGGGAAGAAGTATATGCTGTACATTCTCATCCACATGCTATTGCACAGTGCCATAAATTTTTAAATGAGGAATTAAAAGGGGTAACCGTTCGTGATATGACATCAACAAGCGCTGCTGCGCAATATGTGAAAGAACATCCTGAAGAAAAAATCGCCGCCATTGCAAATGAAGCAGCAGCAGAAAAATACGGATTAACAATTGTAAGGCGTGACATTCATACGCATAAAAACAATCATACGCGTTTCCTTGTTCTGCATAAGAAAAAGAAAGCAGTACTCCCGAAAAACGGAGAAAATCGCGGGGAGAAAACGACGCTTATGATAACGTTACCTGCGGATTATGCAGGAGCGCTATATCAAGTGTTATCAGCTTTCGCATGGAGAAAATTAAACTTATCAAAAATTGAATCGCGTCCAATGAAAACAGGTCTTGGAAATTATTTCTTCTTAATTGATGTCGATAAAGCATATGATGATGTATTATTGCCAGGCGTAACGATGGAGCTTGAAGCACTCGGTTTTTCTGTTACTGTGCTGGGGAGTTATTCTTCTTATTGGTTGTAAGGGGAGTGTTTGTCGTATTTTGTAGTTCAGTCGATATATTTGATTTTGCGTCGATATAATTTCGGTCGCTAGTATACCGTGTGATAGATAAATAGAATCCCACCTATAAAAGGTGGGATTCTTTATTTCAACTTCGCAAGACGATCCTCTAACTGACCACGCCAAATATCAGCTAGTTCTGGTACAGCAAGAATCTTCTCAATGCCATCTTTATCTTTCCTATTATGAAAATAAATTTCGTTAGAGAACAAAACAGATACATTGTTTGATGGACGCTCTAGTAATGTAATTTTAGAATCTTGACGTACAGTACCTTCTTGAAGAACTCGGCATAGGTAGCCAGTAAATCCAGTTGCTACAATGCGCGGCAGTATGCCAGGGATGCCAAGACGTTTTGAAATTGTGCTACAAGGTACTCTCGATTGTGTCACTTGAATGATTGCTTCACCTAGTTGATATGTATCTCCGATGCAAACATCACGCTCTAACATATTTGTTACGGTAATGTTTTCGCCAAATGTGGAAGCTGGAAGCGTAGTTTGAAATTCCTCTTCCCATAGTGCGTAATGCTCGTGTGGGTACACACAAACTGCGCGATCAGGTCCCCCGTGATGTTTTAAATCTGCTACATCATCACCATGGAATCCGTCTTTTGAGAGAAAGGCCTCTTCTGTAGGATCTTTACATATACCTGTTATCATTTCTTTATCTTCGCCATATTTCATTTGTTTCGGTTTACCGGTGCTAAAGTGAACGAGTTCAATTCCCATATTTGACCTCCTTTACAATTGATTACAATATTATATCATTTACAAAATAAAAGCACAGAGAATGATGAAAAACTCTGTGCTTTACATTAATTAATAAACGAGAAATCCAGCTCGATCTAGTGCCTCACAAGCGGCATCTAATTTCTCTTTAGAATCTGCTTCGATTGTATGTAAGTGAATACCATCTGTTAGTTGCGAAAGGTAGGAAGCGTTTGTGTTTTCGATTTTTTGTAAATATTGCTCTACATCAAAGCGATTACTTACCATGATAGATGCTGTTAAGTCGCCGTATACAGGATGCTCAACTTTTACGTCTTTAATTGTAACGCCGTGGTCAACTAACATGGTAAGTTCTTGACGTACTTCGGCTGGTTTATGTTGGCATACGATTACGCGTTCGAAAGCTTGCTGTTTTTCTTGTGGTTTTAAATATAAATACCCTTGAGCAGTTGCAATAATTGGTTCGTTTCGTGCTTTAAGCAAGGAAATATCTTGCACGATAACTTGTCTACTTACGTTCGTCTTTTTAGATAGTTCATTCCCCGATAACGGTTCATTTGCAGCGAGAAGCCATTGAAGGATAAGCTGTCGTCTTTCTTCACCTAAAATCTTTTTTTGTTCATTTTGTTTCATTATGATTTAACACCTCTATAAAATTGATTTCCAATTGTGTGTAGTGCATGAATAGTAGTATCAATTTGATCTTTCGTTGTTTGTTGTCCGAAAGAGAAGCGGACATATTGTTTTGCCTCTTCATACGTTTTTCCAATTGCAAGCATTGTTTTCGAAGGTTCTTGTTTACCGACTTGGCAAGCACTTCCGGTGGAAATGGCAATACCATGGCGATTACATTCTAGCATTGTGTATTGACCTTCTATTCCTTTTATTGTAACCCCAACAATATGTGGTAAACAAGAAGTAGAATGACCTTCTACTTCAATTTCTAGAGGAAGTGTTTGTAAGTGTCCTAAAAAGTAGGATCGTAACTCTTTAAAACGTAAGCTTTCTTCCTGTTGATTTTTTAATATATTCTCAGCAGCTGTTAAAAAAGATGCGATGCCAGGAACGTTTACTGTACCTGGGCGAAATCCTTTTTCGTGAGAAGTTCCCGGGAATATTTGTGCCCAGCGAACTTGCGGATTTATATAGCAAGCTCCAACACCCTTTGGTCCGTATATTTTATGTGCTGAAACAGAAAGACTATCAATCCCCATCTCAAAAACATTGATAGGAAGTTTACCAAATGTTTGCACACAATCTGAATGAAATAAAACGTTATATTTTTTTAAAAGTGCTCCGATCTCTGCGATGTTTTGAACGGTTCCAATTTCAGAGTTTCCGTGCTGTATACTTGCTAGAACAGTATCTTCTGTAATAGCTGTTTCTAAATCACCTAAATGAATTAGCCCGCCTTTATCAACAGGAATTTCAGTAATTGTATACCCTTGTGATTGTAAGGATTGAAAATAACTTCGAATGGATGCATGTTCCATAGGTGTCGTAATAATGTGCTTCTTATTTTGGGCATTTAGAAGGGATTGAATCGCAAGGTAGTTGGATTCCGATCCACCGCTTGTGAAGAATACCCCTTGTTCCTTTCCGCCAATCATTTCAGCAAATGTTTTTCTGCAAACTTGCAATAAAGAAGAGGCTGTTCCTCCAATATCATGTAAACTTTGTTCATTTCCGAAGTATTGTGTCGATGCTTTCATATATGTTTGTAATGCTTCTTCACTTATAGGGGTAGTAGCTGCATAGTCAAGATATATCATCATGTAAGGTCCTCTCTCTAGTAAGAGTTACATTTCTCGTATTTTTTAAATGGTAGTGAAAATAAGAATTATAAAAAAACTCTTGTCATTATTTTAAAACTATGTAAATATAGGTGTCAAGACAGTTGAAAAGTGTAAAGTAGGAGGCAACAATTATGCCAAGTGCAGATGTCTTAATTATTGGAAGTGGCGTTGCGGCACTTTGTGTTGCGAAAGAGATTTGTCACGAAAAGAATGTGATTATTATCACAAAGGAAACGAATCGTAATAATAATACATATTTAGCGCAAGGTGGAATTGCCGCAGCGGTTGCTACATATGACAATCCAAATGATCATTTTGAAGATACGTTAGTAGCAGGATGTCATTATAACAATGAAGATGTGGTCCGTTATTTAGTCGAGGAAGGACCGAAAGAAATGAATAATCTCATTGAAAATGGAATGAAATTTGATGGAGATGAAACGGGTCCCCATCTTGGAAAAGAAGGCGCACATCGAAAGCGTCGTATTTTACATGCAGGTGGCGATGCAACAGGAAAGAATTTATTAGAGCATTTCATTCAAGAAGTAGCCCCGCACGTTACAGTAGTGGAACAGGAAATGGTGCTCGATTTTATTATAGAAAATGATAAATGTGTTGGAGTTTTAACACGAAATAGTGAAGGGAAGCTGAAGCGTTACGTTGCAGATTATACGGTGTTAGCAACAGGAGGGATTGGCGGTTTATACGCCTTTACTTCTAACGATAAGACAATTACGGGTGATGGACTTGCGATGGTATACCGCGCAGGCGGAGAGCTTGTAGATTTAGAGTTTGTACAATTTCATCCAACAATGTTATACGCGAGCGGGCAGTGCTGTGGCCTCGTTTCTGAAGCTGTCCGTGGTGAGGGAGCTGTCCTTATAAATGGAAAAGGGCAGCGTTTTATGATGGATATACACCCTGATCACGATCTTGCGCCGCGTGATGTAGTGGCAAGAGTGATTCATGAGCAGCTTTTGGCGGGTGAACAAGTGTATTTAAATATCGAGTCTATCCAAGATTTCGAAGAACGATTTCCGACTGTATCATCTTTGTGTAAAAAGAATGGTGTCGATATAAATGAAAAACGCATTCCGGTTGTACCCGGTGCTCATTTTCATATGGGCGGCGTGAAAACGAACTGTGATGGAGAGACGTCCATTCCAAATTTATATGCGATTGGTGAAGTAGCTTGTAATGGTGTTCATGGAGCAAATAGGTTAGCAAGTAATTCATTATTAGAAGGTCTTGTGTTTGGAAAAAGAATAGGACAACATATTTTAATGAAAGCGACAAAAGACGGATGGAACAACTTCGATGAGAAGGAAAAGAAGTTTATCGTTCTGAAACATTTGCCGGCGAAAGAAGAAATACAAGAATGCATGATGAAATATGTTGGGATTGTGCGAACAGAGCAAAGTTTATCTTATGCAAAGAGATGGCTTAGTAAGTACGGTGTTCGAAATATGATATTACAGCATGATGCTCTTACGAATGAAGAAATAACGCTTATTAATATGTTAACAGTTTGTGAGCTTATAGTCGTATCAGCTTTGCAAAGAGAAGAAAGTATTGGTGGTCATTATCGCAGTGATTATCCAGAAAGAAATAAAGTAAGGAAAGAGATTATTCGAGTGAGAAGAAAACTACAACTTGTTTAATGAGGGGAAGAGGGGTTTTATGAACACATTAAAAATTAAGGAAGCACTAAATAGATTTTTTCTAGAAGATATAGGAGAAAGAGATGTAACATCGCAGCTTATCTTTCCTGATAATGCACTTGCGAAAGGAACGTTTCTTGTAAAGGATACAGGGGTCTTTGCGGGGAGTTTAGTAATAGAAGAGGGTTTTAAACTAATTGATGAAAAAATTGAAGTTACACTCCATAAAAAAGATGGGGACTTAGTAGAAAAAGGTGAAATTATAGCAACAGCTAAAGGGCCTATTGCATCTTTATTAACAGCGGAGCGCGTTATATTAAATATTATTCAGCGTATGAGCGGGATAGCAACGATGACTCGTAAAGCAGTACTTACGTTAGATAGCAATCATACGCGTATTTGTGATACGAGAAAAACGATGCCGGGACTACGTATGTTTGATAAATACGCGGTAGTGTGCGGAGGCGGATTTAACCACAGATTCGGTTTGTATGATGGTGTCATGATTAAAGACAATCATATTACGTTTGCTGGATCGATTACAAAAGCGGTTACATCGGTGAAAGAAAGATTGGGACATATGGTGAAAGTAGAAGTCGAAACAGAGACAGAGGCGCAAGTGAGAGAAGCGGTAGAGGCCGGCGCAGATGTTATTATGTTCGATAATCGCACGCCAGATGAGATTCGTGAGTTTTCAAAAATTGTACCGAGTGCCATCGTTACGGAGGCTTCAGGTGGTATTACAATTGAAGATTTATCGAAATACGGGAAAACAGGGATAGATTATATTTCACTTGGGGCGTTAACACATTCAGTGAAAGCACTTGATATAAGTTTTAATATTGAGGCGTGATGAGAGTGGTTTAGAGGGGGAGAATCATAAATGGGTATTTTAGAGAAAATTCAGCCAATCGAAGTAATGTTACCAGAGCGTTATCAAACGATGTCTACATTAGAAATGGAAGAGCGTGTTCGCGAAATTAAAGAAAAAATGGGTGAATTGCTATTTATTCCAGGGCATCATTATCAAAAAGATGAAGTGGTACAATTTTCAGATGCAGCAGGGGATTCATTGCAACTTGCACAAGTTGCAGCGAGTAATAAAGAAGCGAAATATATTGTGTTTTGTGGTGTACACTTTATGGCGGAAACAGCAGATATGTTAACGACAGAGGATCAAGTTGTCATCTTGCCAGATATGCGTGCAGGGTGTTCAATGGCGGATATGGCAGATATTGAACAAACAGAAAGAGCGTGGAAAGAGCTCGCGAAATTATTTGGGGATACGATGATTCCGCTAACGTATGTAAATTCAACAGCTGCGATTAAAGCATTTTGCGGTCGTAATGGAGGGGCGACAGTAACCTCTTCTAATGCAAAACAAATGGTGTCTTGGGCGTTTACACAAAAAGAACGTCTCGTCTTTTTACCAGACCAACATTTAGGAAGAAATACAGCGTACGACTTAGGCATCCCGTTAGATAAAATGGCAGTATGGAACCCGCATACAGATTTATTAGAGTACGATGGAGATATCGAAGAAATTCAAGTGATTTTATGGAAAGGCCATTGTTCTGTTCATCAAAATTTTACTGTGAAAAATATTGAAAGCGTGCGAAAAAATCATCCGGATATGAATATTATTGTTCACCCTGAATGTTGTTATGAAGTTGTTGCCGCTTCCGATTATGCAGGGTCAACGAAATATATTATTGATATGATTGAAGCTGCTCCAGCGGGAAGTAAGTGGGCGATTGGTACAGAAATGAATTTAGTGAACCGAATTATTCAGCAACATCCAGATAAAGAAATTATGTCGCTAAATCCGTTTATGTGTCCTTGCTTAACAATGAATCGAATTGATTTACCTCACTTACTATGGACGCTCGAGAATATAGAAAGAGGAGAAGAAATTAACGTTATTCGTGTAGAAAATCAAGTAACAGAAGAAGCGGTTCTTGCATTAAATCGTATGTTAGAACGTGTTTAAAGCGACGGGATTTCCGTTGCTTTTTTTCATACATATAATCATAACGAGAGCGAAATAGGCATACATTGTTTTGAAGAAATCATTGTGGTTTTTTTATGCTTATTCCACTTCGAACTATATTGAAAATAGAAGAAGTGATAAAAGTGAAAAGAAGTTAATGTTATTTAGAAAGGGTTACTTCATGAGATTTGTTACTTATAGATAAGTTATACAGGAGGGGGAAAATTTGAAAATTCATATCGTGCAAAAAGGGGATACCCTTTGGAAAATTGCGAAAAAGTACGGAGTGGATTTTGACACGCTGAAAAAAACAAATACACAGCTTAGTAATCCAGATTTAATCATGCCAGGTATGAAAATTAAAGTACCATCAAACGGCGTTCATGTGAAACAACAGCCTGGAGCGGGTTCTACGCCGCCAAAACAATATGTAAAAGAGGTGCAACAAAAAGAGTTTGCATCAACACCAACTCCACTTGGAATAGAAGATGAAGAGGAAATTACGTATCAATCAGCACCGATTACACAAGAGCCAGCTATGCAACAAACGCAAAAAGAAATGCAGGTAAAACCGCAAAAAGAAATGCAAGTGAAACCACAAAAAGAAATACAGGTGAAGCCGCAAAAAGAAGTACAACAAGAAAAGCCGATTCAAAAAGAAAAACCAGTTGAAAAGCCGTCTGTTATTCAAAAACCACCTGTTATAGAGAAAGTAGAAAAGCAAAAGCCAACTACGAAGGAGAATACTAAATTTTCCATTAATGTATTGCCGCAGCCACCGCAACCGCCAATTAAAGCGAAAAAAGAATATAAAATTTCAGATGTAATAAAAAAGGGAAGCGAGTTAATTGCTCCTCAAATTAATAAAATGAAACCTAACAACGTCATTTCTCCGCAAACGAAAAAAGACAATATAGGAAATGTCTCACCACAAGTGAAAAAAGAAAACGTAGGAAACATAATTTCACCGCAAGTGAAAAAAGAAAATGTAGGAAACATAGTCTCACCGCAAGTGAAGAAAGAAAATGTAGGGAATATAGTCTCACCGCAAGTGAAGAAAGAAAATGTAGGGAATATAGTCTCACCGCAAGTGAAGAAAGAAAATATAGGGAACATAGTCTCGCCGCAAGTGAAGAAAGAAAATATAGGGAACATAGTCTCACCGCAAGTGAAGAAAGAAAACATAGGGAATATAGTCTCACCAAACGTATCAAAAGAAAATATTACTATCCCGCAAGTAATACCGCCAAATATACAAGTGCCGAACATAATGCCAATAATGGATAACGACCAACCACCAAATATAATGCCAATAATGGATAACAACCAAATGCCAAACATGATGCCAATAATGGATAACAACCAAATGCCAAACATGATGCCAATAATGGATAACAACCAAATGCCAAACATGATGCCAATAATGGATAACAACCAAATGCCGAATATAATGCCAATAATGGATAACAACCAAATGCCGAATATAATGCCAATAATGGATAACAACCAAATGCCAAACATGATGCCGATAATGGATAACAATCAAATGCCAAACATGATGCCGATAATGGATAACAATCAAATGCCAAACATGATGCCGATAATGGATAACAATCAAATGCCAAATATGATGCCGATAATGGATAACAACCAAATGCCAAATATGATGCCGATAATGGATAACAATCAACCGCCAAATATGATGCCATATCAAATGCCGTATCAACCGCCAATGATGCCGCCATATCCGCAGTATCAGCAACAAAATCCATACAATCAAATGCCGTATCAACAAATGGCGCCGCAATATACTTCTATGCCAAATCCAAATATGATGCCAATGGATAATAATATGCCGCCACTCGTGCAAGGTGAAGAAGATTGTGGATGCGGAGGAGAAAGTAGGTTATATAGTCCACAACCAGGCGGACCACAATATGCTAATCCTTTATATTATCAACCAACTCAGCCAGCATATGCACCACAGCCAGGAACGATGTATTATCAACCAGATCCACCAAATGTATTTGGAGAGCCAGTTTCGGAAGAAGAGGACGAAGAGGAAGTTTAAAAAAGGTGGGATTATTCCCGCCTTTTTTGCATTCATGTTAATTAAAAAAATGAAGTTTTTTCATCAAGTGCTAGAAAATTCCTAGTGAAATATTAACAGTGTAAAAAACCTCTCTGTTACTCATCATAAGGGGGAGCTTTTCGAAAGAGAAGTTCATTCTAACAGAGGGGGTTTTTGTATTGAATACGAAAGTAAAAGTTATTGCTGCTTCTTTGTTAGTTACCAGTGCATTAGCTGCATGTGGTACACCAAAAAACAATAATGCTATGGATGGACGTAACTACAATTACGAGCGTACATCTTATAATGATACACACCAGTATCGTGATAATGTAGCGCGTAACGATCGCTATACAGATTATGTAACATATAAAAACGGTCGTAACGATACAGGGTACAATTATTACCGCGATGTAAATTACAATGGGCAAATTGCTAATCCGCATCCAACTCGTAATATTACAATGAACAATTCATACATTAACAATGATGGTAAAACTGCAGAGAAAATTACGAATCGTGTAAAACGTATGAATAACGTAGATCGAGTTTCTACAGTTGTATATGGAAACGATGTAGCGATTGCGGTAAAACCACGTAATCCGGCGACAAATGAAACAGCGATGGCGAACGAAATTCGTCAAGCGGTTGCAAATGAAGTTGGAAATAGAAACGTATATGTTTCCGTAAGAAATGACATGTTTACTCGTGTCGATGCAATGAGTACACGCCTACGTAACGGCACAGTTACAAACGATTTTAATCGTGACATAACAAATATGTTCCGAGACATTCGTTACGGTTTAACTGGAACAGTACGATAGCAAAACAAAAGAGGAAGGGGTAGCCCTTCCTCTTTATTCATCGTCGTCTTGTAAACGGCGTTTTTTTATAAAATAACTAACGGAGTAAGACGCTAAAAAGCATATGAAGAGAATACCACCTGTTAAAATAGCTTCAAATAGAGGTCTTTCTGGACTGAAAATGATATAAATAATAGCCATGATAATTCCTACAATAAGAGAGCGTAAAATAATTTTGTAATAAGGAGTTAACTTTATTTCCTTTTCGCTTTCTTCTACATCGATAGAAACGCTTAATTGTAAATAACTAAGTACTATACCCGTAAGCATAAATAATAACCACAAGGGAGATTTCGTAATTTGATCCACTCCTTCAGTGAATCCGATATAGCCTAAAATTCCAATTATACCAAGTGATTGAAAAAGAAAGGCAATACGTACGTTTTTTAACGTTTGCAGAATGAGTCGTTCATCCTTTATTTTTTTCACAATATCCATCTCCCGTTTATTATGATTTCGCTGTTACATTAATTGTAACATATATATTGCATTTATCAATTTATAATTTACATAAAGTCTGTTTGGCCATCTTATGCTTCTAATATGTATACAACAAAAATAACAACTAGCCCCTCGTAAGAGGTACTAGTTGACGTAAAATCCGTTATCGGTGCTGAAAAAAGAATCTTCAATCGAAGATTCTTTTTTACTGTTTACTAAAGTAAAGCGCTCGACTGAGGAAGATTATTTCGAAGACTTTAATGAAGAAAAAGAACCTATTATTTGGCATCTATTAATTTACTTTCCAGTGTGGATTCCAAACAACTTCCCACAAATGGCCATCTGGGTCTTGGAAGTATCCAGAGTATCCACCCCAAAATGTGTCATGTGATGGGACTGTTATAATAGCCCCAGCCTTCTTTGCCTGTTCCATTACCGTATCAACTTCCTCTTTACTTTCTACATTGTGACCAATAGTAAATTCGGTAGGACTTGATACGGTCTTATTAATCTGTGCATCATGTGCTATATCTTTTCGATTCCAAATGGCAAGTTTTAAGCCTGTTTGTAAGTCGAAAAAGGCAACAGCGCCATGCTCAAATTCTTTGCCAACTATACCTTCTGTCGGAAGTCCCAGTCCGTCTCGATAAAATTCTAACGATTTTTCCAAATCATCTACGCCCAATGTAATTACAGTAATTCGTGGTTTCATAAATTGATGATGCCTCCTCATGATTTAACTATCAACACCCTTTACCTACCTCATCTTATCAGAATCAGAGTGTAAGCTAAAAGATTCAAGTTAACTCGTACAAAGCTAACTTTCTACAATCCTTCCCTATCTTCAATAATCTAGCCGGTTAGTTGAATAAGATCTCCCAGAATTACATGAATATTCTATGCAAATATAGTTAACATAACGTCTCATTATCAGAAGTTCTCCTTATCAACAATCCCCGACTTATCAACATTCTGTGAACCATCCTCTTCACCTACGTACGCAGTTTCTTATTTATCCCATTATATCAGTGGTTAAAAGCAATCATTATCTTTATTCTCTTTACTCCATATGTATAAAATTTCGCATAAACTAACGGCCAGCTTATGGGTAAAGTGACAGGGTGAAAGAGGAAATAAAATATTTTTATAAACATGTTGCACTCATACTTTATTAATGTTATATTAGTAAAGCGATGAGCTAATTTACGTAAGACGAGAGATATGCTTAAGTGCTAAACACGCGAATGTGGTCGCCTGGTCTCTCGCCGTAAACGCATCAAGACGCCTGCTTTGCAGGCGTCTTTCTTATTATGTAAGAAAATGTTATAACTCAATATTAAGATTAAAATAGGTAATAGGTGAGGGTATGAAAAGACTCTTTCTTATTATCTTTTTGTTTTATGTAGGTTGCATTCCATTTGATGATTGCTATCAATCTTTTAAGTGCGTTACAATAAATGAGTTAGAGTTACTAATATTGGAATTAACGTGTAAGGGTGAGGGACTATGGGGGAAGAAAAGGAATTGAAAATACAACAAGAACAATTGAAAGTGGAAGTACATCAAACGAAACGTTCATCAAAAACGAATTTTTCTTATCAAATGCATACATATTTAAACAATTCTATTCGTTTTTCAGATGTAAAAGCAGCTGGGATTAGTGGCGTAAATGTAACTGTTTTTCGCTTGTTTTTTGATCCATCGACTATTCAAATGTCTTGGAAATTTTTAATATTAGGTGCGAGTTTAATTGGTTTATTAGTAGGGATTGTATTTGCAATTTTATCTATTATGCCTCGTTTTATGGAAAAAAAAGAAAATGGTTTGATATACTGGGGAAGTGTGGCTGATATGACTAGAGAGGACTATATAGATGCCATTAAAGGTGCAGAAGGCGACCATCTATTAGAAGAATTGCTCAGTCAAAATTATACGTTATCTCTAATTGCGAAAAAGAAATTTGCAATGACTAAGTATGCATTTTTATTTTCGATAGTAGGATATATTTTCTTAATAATAGGAGAAGTTGTGAAAGTATTATAGAATTTTGGAATGGAGGAGATTGTGGATGGCATATAAGCCAAAAGCAATTGATACATCAAATGTTGTGATTCCGAAAGATATTCAGGAACTTACAGAGTTGATTTCTAAAAATACACATGAAGTTTGGGCGGATCAAAGGTTGCAAGAAGGTTGGAGATACGGAGAAAAACGAGATGAAGATAAAAAAGAGCACCCTTGTTTAATACCTTATGAAGAGCTTTCAGAAATCGAGAAAAACTATGACCGAAGAACTTCATTAGAGACAATTAAAGTGATTTTAGCGCTTGGTTATGAAATAAAGAAAAGGTAGAACAGCAAAGTGAAAGTAGCTGTTCTACCTTTTTTTAATACATAATTGGGATTCCTTGTTGTACAAATGAAAGATTGTATTGAGAGAAAGTATTTGGTGCATGATCTGGATAATGCATTGCGTAAAGTATAGGTCTACAAGCGTCGGGATAATAGGATAGTACCTCTGTTAAGTGTGCATGGACTGGATTGTAAGTTAAATCTACATCTTGAAAAATGGCTACGGTTTCTTGGTTTATTTGCTCTTTTAAATTGCTATTTTTTAATTTCTTTATATCAGATGAAAATAGGATGTTTTGTTGTTTGCTTAAATCATAGATTTGTAGGGCGAAACTTATCATATCTTCACAGTGGAAATTTGTTGTATCAATGAATTTAATTTCAATTGTATTTTCAATTGTTAAAGACGACTGTTCATCGCTCAACGTATGAATATCGCAGTAATCATGTAGAGTTAAATTTTGATTGCATAAACCTGGAGAGAGAAGAGATTTAAGTTGTTTTAATTGACGTTTTTTAATAATAATCTGTGGTTTTTTTTGATTTTGTTTGCCTGTGGTTGACCAATAACGTCTTTGAAGAAACTCTTCTAGCCCACCGATATGGTCGAAATGAAAATGTGTGAGAAGTATATAATCAATATCAGTATATGTATATGGACTAGCTTCTAAACTGAATCTTAAAGTCGTACCAGCATCAATTAAAATATTTGTATTTGAAATTGAAATAATGTAGTTATTGTGAAAGTATTTTGTTGAAAATCCTTGTCCTACTCCTAATGGATATATTTTCATATAGGTCCCTCCAAAAAATGAACATTTTGTGAAAAGTTATGCTAAAATGTTGTTAGTAATTAGTGGAATTATAGCATACTGAAAAGGATTTGGAGTGTTTTGAAACTAGATATTTGGATGTGAAATCGATGTTGGAAAATCTGGAAGAGCGTTTGTTGTTACATGAATTAACTGTGGATGTTCCGAGTGGGAAGCGTTCCTTCTTTATTTATAAAGGGGATATGTCGCAAGCTAAGGCCACTGTTTTTTTGTTATTGCACATGGCTTGTCACTAGATGAAAGTGGTGAATTGTACGAAGCGTTTGACAATAAATTTTCTCTTTCTACTTCGAAAGAGAAGAAGCTATTATCACTTTCCAGTGGAGGCTGGATTGGTATCATTAATCAGAAACAACAAAATAAAACATTTTTAATTCTTCATACTAATAAAAAAGAAGGAACGAGATATTCGTTAGATTTACTAGAAGAATACATCAAGGGATGTTTTTTAGCATTAACTTTACTAGAATATAAAAGATTTGAACTAAAAGATGTTTGTCTACCTGTTATCGGTAGAAAAGGAATAGAGACTGAACATCATTTAGTAGCTATAAATATGATGATCCAGTATGCAACAAATTGGTTAAGAGACACATCTTGTTGTGAAAAATTATCATATTTTTTATATGTGCAACAAGATAATGATGTGTGGATGAATTCTTTGGAAAAAGCATTAAAAGGCACGAATATTGCTCCGGATTTTGATGAAATAATTCGAAATTTACGAAAGAAAATTGTAAGTGAAATAAATAATATTTCCGTAAAAAATGATTTTTATACTAGTACATTAAATGGAATAAAACAAGAACTAGAAAAAAGAGAAGATTCTAGTAGAAATGTAGCGGTTTTATGTAGAAGTTTAATCATTGAAATAAATAAGGATATATGCCGAATTGCAGGAATGCCTGTTTCATCATTTAGGAAAAATATAATAGAGATAAAAAGGAATAAAGTAGTAGAAGAATGGATGATTAATCATTTTATTATACTATACGAGTATAATGAGGATCGTAGAGATAATATTCCATTATATGGGCCGAAAACTTTGGAAAAAGATGATATTGCTATTATGTATTTTACTCTTTTAAGAGTTATCAAATTTTTAAATAAAATGTTGCCTAAAAGGATGAACGTGGAATGAATATTATAAATCGTGTAATAGTTGATTCAACCTTTGGTGATCGATCTTTTTTGTTGTGTAAAGGTGATTTGTTAGAAAGTAGTGGGGACGGTGCTATCGTCATTACTACGTATAAAAATGAAAGTGGCCAAATATATGGTGAGCTAGTAGAAAGTATTAGGCAAAGGATGAATATAGATACATTAAAGATTGCTCCTTTTTATCATGTCAACGACCAAGTTTTTATCGGATATAAGATTCTTCAAGAAGGCAAACAGGATAAATTTGTCTTAACGATTAATTTTAATAGAACACACGATATATTATTTTCGAAAGAAGAATATGAAGAATTAATCGAAGGAGTATTCGCCACGCTAGCAGCATTAGAATTTTCAGGATATCGTTTTTCTTCCATTGCTCTTCCGGTTATTGGTAGGAAGGGATTGGTAGGAAACTATAGTGCTGAGATTACAACGTTACTTGAGCATGCAACACGTTGGTTAAAAAAATCTAAATATACAAAGACAATTTATTACTGTATTTATTTGGATGAGGACGTTGAGATTTGGAATGCAACGCTAAATCAAGTGTTAGGGCGTTCGATTATTCCGTTGCATTATTCTAAAGAGATGGATCAAATTCAAAAGGAATTGTTAAATATATTAGATTCTTTTCCAAAGTCTGATGCTTTTTGGGAGGACACATTTCTCCCGTTAAGAACAGCGTTACAACGTGTAAATGAAATACAGTTTGAAACTCTTGCAGCATTTGGAAGGAAGTTTGCTGAAAATACTTGTCAGAATCTTTGTGAACTAACAGGGACTGACACAGAATTATTTGATATGAACCTAAGAAATATTAAAAATAATAATGTATTAAACCGAAGTATGAGTCAGTATATGTATGGGTTGAGATCGTTTGGTAACCCAGCTATTCATCGGACTGCAACTTTAATAGGAGAGAATAGACCGACAGAAGAAGACATATACGTACTCTTATTGATGCTTCGGAAAATTTTAAAGTTATATGGGTTGTTAATTTATAATCAGAAGTTAATTTGAAAAGAGGGATAGAATCTTGGAAAAGGGATCTATGTTTATTGTTTTCTCTGACTTGAAAGGTTTTTCAAAAATGAATGAACAAGAGTTCAAAAATTTTTATGAACACTATTTAAAATTACTTGTTGAATCTATTCGGTCGTATAAGGATAAAGCAATTGTATGGAATACATGGGGAGATGCGTTTATTGCTTTATTTGAAAATGGAGAAGATGCTGTTTCTTTAATGTTGGAATATCAAAATTTTTTCCGCAAGCACAAATTAAGTATGACGCCTCGCATTGCAGGGCATTATGGTGAGGTGTATATTTTCGAGGACCCTATGTTAAATAATCGGAAAAATGCAGTTGGAGAACATATTAATCGAACTGCACGAATTGAGCCAGTTACATTTCCAGGAGAGATTTATATTACAGAAGACTTCGTACAGGCTTATAAGCAATTTAATGAAATGGAAGCAGTGTTTTTTGAAGATTTAGGTGATGTTCAATTAGCCAAGAAATTCGGAGAACAGCATTTACATAGACTATATTCAGCTAAAGATGAAGGTTGGAATGTTACCAATTTGTTTTTTAAATATAATTTAAAAGAGGCGATTCCACCACGTCCTCAAGTGATAGATGTACAAGAAAGAGACGTAGTACAACAAGTTATTTCAGTTAAAGATAAGGATGAGTTATTGATACTCCAAGAGAAATATAATTTTGATACGTATAGCGGACCATTCCTTCTCGAGTTAGCTAAAGTATATAAAAAATTTGGTGTATATGATAAAGCGCTTATGTACATAAAAAAAGTAGAAGCATGGTCTATGGTCGTGAATGAAATTAATCTTTACCCATTTATAGAGGATAAAGAAGTAGTGAAGTTAAAGGCGAACTGTTTGACTCGTATGGGGAACTACGATGAAGCAGCTAATTTGATGCATGCATTATTAAAGGAAAATAGAATAGATTCTGATGCTTTAGCAATGTTAGCGGCGCAATTTAAACGGAGAGCTTTATATAAAGAAGATTGTTTATTAGATAGAGAGAGTATTAACTTTTCAGATTTACGGAAGGCTTTAGATTTATATTTAGAGGCGTTTCGTGTGAATCCTGAAGATTTTTATCCTGCGATTAATGCAGTGTATATACAAAAGATTTTAGGATTAACAGATTGCTTTACTTTCGCGAATTATATTTCGGATCGATGGTCTGAATATAATGAGAAGTCATGGTGGTATTACAGTACTCTAGCCGAAGTGCAACTTATTCATGATCGTTATGAAGCGAGTGAAAGGTTGATGAAGCGTGCAATTCGCTTCGGGAAGCCGAACACTTTTGAAAAGCAATCAACATTAGATCAAATTAAACAATACTTATTCATCATGGGGCTTGAAAAAGAAGGAGCAGGTATCGTGAAGCTGTTACGTTCAGAGAGCGAAAAGAAAACTATAGTGAATAGAGGATAAAAATGGAAAAGGTATTTATTAGTTATTCTACAAAAGATGCAAGTATTGCTGATATGTTATGTAGTAAATTAACTGGTGCTGAAATAGAATATTGGTTTGCCCCGAAAGATATTCCAGTTGGGGGAGTATATAGTAAGCATATCGTACAAGGTATTCAAGAATGTAGTTGTGTACTACTTATTCTTTCAGAGAATGCTAGACAGTCTGGACACGTAGAAAATGAAGTAGAAGCAGCGGTGAATTATAAGAAAAGAATTATCCCATTCCGAGTAGATAATAGTGAGTTAGGAGATTTTTTTGAATATCATTTGAAAAAGGTAAGTTGGTTCGATGCAGCGTTTGGTGAAATAGAGGAACACGCAGATGAGCTTATTGGAAGAATAAAAGAAAGTTTAGCTTATGATAACTTAGATGCTACTGTAAATGAATCAGAGTTTTATTACGAAATGATTCCTAGCGATACCTCTAAAGAAGAGGGAACAAATTTTTCTTTGAATATGTCAAATAAACTGTTTGCAATTAAGGACAGTGAAATCGATAAAGTTAGTAATATATATGAACAAATCGCCAACTTTAACGACTGTTTGCAGGAATTAAAAAAGAATCATATTTTATTTCTACATAATGAACAGGCTGTCGGAAAATATACGACTGCAATTGCGATTGCGAATGAGTTGAACATAGAAAGAATGTGTCAATTTTTTCCAGATATTAGATGGGAAAAAATGACTGGTAGAATACTGAAAGAAAATACTGTATTTATTATCGATCATATTACATATGACTCCTTGCAAGGGTTACAAGATGCTGTAATAAAACAGATGATTGATTTTTTAAAGAATCATAACAGCTATTTTATTGTAACAGTCAATATTGATAAGGAAGATATCAATGAAGATATACAACAATATATGAAGTTCTGTCCGATTCCTAATGGAAAGGAAAGAATTATAAAGAAGCACTTAGCGCTTTTAAATTCAATGGATTCAGAGATAGAAGGAGTTAATCATTTTTTTAAAAAGAATGAAATTAAACATTATCTAGATTTAGTATTTATTCCGAGAGATGCAGAGGTGTTTTCGGAGAAATTAGTGTGTTTATTAAACGGTGAAATACAGGAAGATGATTTATTAGCTGTTTTAAGACAAAATATAAACGAGCGAATTGAAAAATTGTTGCATGAAAATTCAGGAGTGCGAAAATATACGATGCTCCTAGCATTATCTGTATTTAGTGGTATGGAGTACCAGTTCATTGGAGAGACTGCAGGGCGCTTGCGTAAAATGTTAGAAAAAGAATTGGAGATAAAAGACGAAGTTCGGGTAGGAAGCACTTTGATAATGCCGGTGAAACAGGAGATTAAGCAACTTGGCGGAATTTTGTATCATGCGCAAACATACTCTCATTTAGGGGTCTTACCAACAAAGTTTGCAAAATTTAAGTATGAAGAGGATGCTAGAGCTGTATTGTTAGAATCGTGGAAATGTTATTTTACTCCTGAGTTAAAAAACGTATTTATAAAGTGGTTAATGGATGAATCAATGGTTTCTAATAAGAAAAAAAATCAGCGGATTTTAGAGTGTTTAGCAGTGCTTTGTAAGGAAGATTATTTATTTATTTATAATATGGTTATTTCTAATTGGGCTGGGCAGAAAAAATATATTTATCATATGAACGTTATCCAGCTATTTCTTTTATTACTGAAAGATAAAGATAATATTGTTTTAGTATCACGTGTATTACGTTATTGGACGTCTAGTAATAATTATAATTTCCAGAAAATAGCTGCGAAAGTGTATGGAACAAAGATGGGAATTATGATGTATCCACAAGCCTTGGCAGGACTAAAAGAAATATTTAATAAATCAAATACATCTTTACAGGATATAGCATTGGAAAGTTTTGAACATTTATATAGATTAGGTGAAAGTAGGACGGGATATTACGGAGCTTCATTTGCATTCTTGAGAAGCTGGATACAAGAAGAAACGTTAAGTACGAATAGAAAAGAAAAATTACTTGACTTAGCTATTTCATTAATTTGCACGCTTTCACCAGATACGCTTGTTTACTTGTTTACAAATGATTATATAAGAAGTACGAGTCTCGTTCCGATAGTAAGTGAATGCTTAGGGAATGGAGAAACGAGAATTAAAACTACCAAATGGATTCGAAATGTATTTGAAGAATTGGAAAATAGAGAGGAAGTACACCAAGGTTTACGTGAATTTATGAAAGAGTTGTTTATTGTAGGTGGAGATAGAGTAGAAACACAAATGCGGATTATACTAGAACGCCTTGTTGAGTCTGGACAGCACTATATTATCAATCCTGTAATTCTTGAAATTGTAGCAATCCAGAGGGGGAGAAAAAATGACATTTATTAAATCTAGACAACCGGTTAAATTGAAATTCTGGGGAAAACAACCACAATCAACGCAAACTGTAGCACTTGTATATATAAATAATGAAGGCGAATGTCTTGTTGTGCAAAATGAAGATTATGTATTGAATAGTGAAGTGCGACATGGAAAATACAATACTGTTTATGAGGTAGATACAAGTGTGTATAGTTATACGTTTCACAAAGAGGTAATGTGTGAAGATGGTCAATATGCATTTTTAATTAGAATGCGCATTAGCTATTATGTTGGTAATCCAGAAATTATAGTTAGAAGAGGAATTACAAATTCTACTAATATGTTAGATGAATTGTTATTTTATTCTATAAAAGAAGTTACGAGAGACTACCCAATCGATCAAGTTAGAGCGGTAAATGAGGCGCTAAAAGGATTGCAAAATGATAGTAAATTTAATAGGGTTTTTGGTGAATACGGTTTAGCAGTTGAAGCTTTGGAGGTAGATGTTGAGCTAGGACATGAAGCACGCGAACGATTAAAAAGGAAAATGAAAATTAAAGACGAGATAGAGGAGCAGGACTTAAAAAGTGAGGGAGACATGCGCCGTGTAGACAAATATGGTGTGGCAGCTGGTTTAAGTTCTAAAGAGGCCAAAGATAAGTTTCTAGTAGATCAGTATAATTTGAGGCAGCAAGAAATCCAGAAAGAGATTGAGAGGAAAAACGCAAAAGAAGACCAACTTCGTGAGGTCTTAATACAAAAGCTCAAAGATGGTGAGGATATAGGGGTTATTGAAGAAATGGCGCAAGTATTTAAAAGGGTTGATTCAGGAAAGGATTTTGTAGCGTCGGAAGCTGATATGTTGAAAAAAGCTAAGTGGGAGAAATTGGGGGAAAGAGCAGAACTTCAAGAGAAAGAGAGATTAGATGGATAAGTTATTAGAATGGTTTTATAAATCATATATATTTTTACTTTCAATACCGATAGCAGCACCTATTCGATTTGCTATTATATTATTTTTAATCACATTTATCGGGAAGTATTTGATTTTTTATCTTTTCCCTTATGGAAGTAAGAAAATTTTAGGTTTGCTTGATTGGTGTATTGAAAAATTAGTAAATGGGATTACTAGCATTATTGGTACTATTATGCGTAAAAGACGACAAAAAGGAAAAGGTGTCCCATTTGTTTTAAGTATCGCAGAATTATTAATAAGTATTATTTCAGCAGTGTTTAAATATATAAATAAACATGTTTTAAGGTTCATTCGCTTTCTAGTGAGATTAGAGCATAAATATAAGATAGCAATGAGAGTTTGCGTAGTTGTAATTCCTATTTTAATATATGTATTTCCTACTAATTCGTATACTTTAAAAGTATACGAGTCTGAAAATAAATTGATTCAAGAACATTTAATTCCTTTAGGTTTTAATCCGCAGACATTAAGCGTGAGTAGTGAAGGAAAGACATTACTAAAAGTGAAGGATGAAATGGAAGGAGGAAATGTGCGTAAAGAAGCTCGAATTGATGCAGAAGTTGTAGAAGCTGTATCACCTGGAGTCGAACTTGTATATTTAGAAGAGAATGTACAAGTCCAAGATAGTGATAATCAACAACGTATGTGGTTAAAAGTAAGACTACCAGACGGAAATATTGGCTGGATTAGTGGTGCAATCGTGGAAAAAGTGAAATAAAAAAGGTTATTGTGAATCGGTCTTCGCAGTAGGAAAAAAACTATTGTGCACAAATGAAATAAGGTTCTTGGATAAAACCCCCATTTCCGGAAAAACTACAAATGAAAGTATGATTTTGCCTAGAAGAGGTGAACGGAAATGAAGTGGATACTAATTGCATTGCAAGCTTTCGTTATGATGTTTTGCTTAGCTTATGGATCCGATGTGAGGGCAGAAGTAGTAGAAAAAGAACCTCAAGTTACAATTTTATTAGAGCGCATGTATGTTGATGGAGAAGTAAGTGAGGAAATACTGACAGAAAAAGTAGCGGATTTAGAAAAGTTTTTGCAGCAATATAATGAATGGCAACTTGTTGATCGTGATGATGTGCAAATTGTATTACAAAAGAAAGTTGATGATATTTCTCCTTTACTGAAAACGAGCGGTTATTTTGGTGTTTCAGAGGAAGGGATATTACAAATTTTCAAAGGGGTACCGAAAAGTGATAACGCGATCCACTCCTTTTTTCAAATTGATATGAAAAAACTTGAGAGTTATGAACGTGCGAAATTGAAACGTGGTATTCGTATAAAATCAAAAGAAGGTTTTGTGAAGACAATCGAAAAAATGAAGCAGTATGCAGTGCAAAATAAGAAAAAAAGCAGCTCATGGTGAGCTGCTTTTTCTTATTTATTTTTAGCTAAAATTTCTTTTGCAATTTCATCAATTAGCATATCTTTTCCGATTGGATTGAATGCTTTCGTATTGAAAACTTCATTTGATACTTCGTATACGTGATTGTTTTTTACTGCTTTATTATCTTTCCAAACGGCACTGTTTTTATAGTCTTCGTACACTTTATCAGCTTCTCCGCCGAAGTTTACAATAAACATTTGATCAGGTTGGAATGCAACAAGTCCTTCTAATGATACTTGTGCCATCGTTTGTTTTAAATCTGTACCTTTTGTTGCTGGAAGCTTTAAATCGTTAAAGAGTATATCACCATAACCGAAGCTACCGTACACACGGAAGTTTTGTGGTGTTACTGCAACGAACATAAAGTTCTCATCTTTTGTTTTTTCTTTAATTTTTTTAGATAAAGAGTCTGCTTTTTTATCGTAGTCCGCAATCCATTTGTCAGCTTTCTTCTCTTCGTCAAATAGTTTACCTACTTCTTTAAACTTACCACGCCAGTCTTCTAGATTTGTTTCTAGAACAACTGTCGGTGCAACTTTTTCTAGTTGATCATAAATTTTCAATTGACGATTGTTTAAAATAATTAAGTCTGGTTTTAAAGCTGTAACAGCCTCTAGGTCAACTTTAGGCGCCCAGTACCAGCCGACTGCCTTTACGCCGTCTAGCTTGTCTGTTAAGTGATTTTGGATTTTATCTTTATATGTGTTTGCTGTGCCAACAGGTTTATGTCCAAGGATTAATAATTCCTCTGTTGATCCAGATAAATCAACAATTCTCTTTGGATTAACTGGAATTGTTGCTTCCCCTTTAGCATGTTTTACAACTTTTGTTTTCGGTTGTTCTTTTGCTTTTGATTCTTCTTTTTGAGAAGAACAGCCAACGATAGAAAGAACAACTAGCATAATAGTAAATAAAATAAATAGCTTTTGCTTCATCCTGATGTAACCCCTTTAATTAATATTGATAATCATTATCGACTTCTGTATATTAAGGTGCTTTATACTTTCTGTCAATGGAAAATAACAGAAGTTTCAAATAGAGAACATTTGTTGGGGCAGTCTCGCTTTTCTATTGTTAAATATGTTAAAATGGAATACATGATTTGAGAGGGAGAGATCGTATTTTGTTTGAATATGTTACAGGTTACGTGGAGTATGTAGGACCGGAATATGTCGTAATTGACCATAATGGAATTGGTTATCAAATTTTCACACCAAATCCGTATGTATTTCAAAGAAGTAAGCAAGAAATCCGTGTCTATACATATCATTATGTGAGAGAAGATATTATGGCACTTTACGGGTTTAAAACACGTGAAGAGCGTTTATTATTTACAAAGTTGTTAGGTGTGTCTGGCATTGGGCCAAAAGGCGCTCTTGCAATTTTAGCTTCTGGTCAAACAGGACAGGTCGTTCAAGCGATTGAACATGAAGATGAGAAGTTCTTAGTGAAGTTCCCGGGCGTCGGAAAGAAAACAGCGCGCCAAATGATTTTAGATTTAAAAGGAAAACTAGCCGATGTTGTACCAGATGCGTTTGTTGACTTGTTCTCAGATGTTGAAAGTTTTGATGAGAAGAAAGGTTCATCAGTTGAACTTGATGAAGCACTGGAAGCACTGCGTGCACTTGGTTATGCAGAACGAGAAGTTTCTCGCGTTGTGCCAGAGTTATTAAAAGAAGCATTAACGACGGATCAATATATTAAAAAGGCACTTAGTCTTTTACTAAACGGTAAGAGGTGAGTATAATGGACGAACGTCTCCTTTCAGGGGAATCTGGATACGAAGATGCGGATTTAGAGTATTCATTACGGCCACAGACGCTCCGTCAGTATATTGGCCAAGATAAAGCGAAACATAATTTAGAAGTGTTTATTGAAGCGGCGAAAATGCGTGAAGAAACGTTAGATCACGTACTTTTATATGGCCCACCTGGACTTGGTAAAACGACGCTTGCGAATATTATTGCCAATGAAATGGGTGTTAACATTCGAACGACGTCAGGTCCCGCAATTGAAAGACCAGGAGATTTAGCAGCTGTATTAACAGCGCTTCAGCCTGGAGACGTATTATTTATTGATGAAATTCATCGTTTGCATAGATCTATTGAAGAAGTGCTATACCCAGCGATGGAAGATTTTTGCCTTGATATCGTGATTGGAAAAGGACCATCAGCGCGATCTGTACGTTTAGACTTACCTCCATTTACGCTAGTTGGGGCAACGACGCGTGCAGGTGCATTATCAGCACCACTTCGTGACCGTTTCGGTGTACTTTCACGATTAGAGTATTATACAGTAGATCAGCTTTCTGCGATTGTCGAACGTACAGCAGAAGTGTTTGAAGTTGAAATAGATTCGTTAGCTGCACTTGAAATTGCAAGACGTGCTCGTGGTACACCTCGTATAGCGAATCGTTTATTACGACGTGTACGTGATTTCGCACAAGTTCGCAGTGACGGAACAATTGCAATGGAAATTACACAAATGGCGTTAGAACTACTGCAAGTAGATAAATTAGGTCTTGATCATATTGACCATAAATTACTACTTGGTATTATTGAAAAGTTCCGCGGTGGTCCCGTTGGACTAGAAACAGTTTCGGCGACGATTGGGGAAGAATCTCATACGATTGAAGATGTATATGAGCCGTATTTATTACAAATTGGCTTTTTACAACGAACTCCAAGAGGCCGGATTGTAACTCCGCTTGCATATGAACATTTCGGAATGGAGATGCCAAAAGCATGACGGAGATGCCAAAGCTGCTTATTACAGCCGGTATTTTACTCATTGTTGTTGGTCTAGCTTGGAAGTTCATAGGAAGGCTTCCAGGCGATATTTTTGTGAAAAAAGGTAACGTTACCTTTTATTTTCCTATCATTACATGTATTGTGTTAAGTATTGCATTATCTTTTATTATGTATATAATAAATCGATTCAAATAAGAAATAGGTGGATACAGTTATGAATATTAATCTGTTTGATTTTCATTTGCCAGAAGAACTTATTGCACAAGTCCCGTTAGAAGATCGTGAAACCTCAAGATTAATGGTGTTAGACCGTGAAACTGGTGATATTGAGCATAAACATTTTACAGACATTCTTTCTTACTTACATGAGGGGGATTGCTTAGTTTTAAATGAAACGAAAGTTATGCCTGCTCGCTTGCATGGTGTGAAAGAAGATACAGGCGCACATATCGAAGTGCTTCTTTTAAAACAAGAGGATGGAGATAAGTGGGAAACGCTTGTAAAGCCAGCGAAGCGTGTAAAAGAAGGAACTGTCATCTCTTTTGGTGAAGGAAAGTTAAAAGCAACTTGCATAGGAACTGCAGATCAAGGTGGGCGTCAACTTGAGTTTTCATATGACGGCATCTTTTATGAAATTTTAGATGAGCTTGGAGAAATGCCGCTTCCTCCGTATATTAAAGAGACGCTGGAAGATCGCGATCGTTATCAAACGGTATATGCGAAGGAAATCGGTTCAGCAGCAGCGCCGACGGCTGGACTTCACTTTACAGAAGAGTTACTTGAGAAATTGAAGCAAAAAGGCGTCGAGTTAGCTTTTATTACACTTCACGTAGGGCTTGGGACATTTAGACCAGTTTCTGCAGATACGATTGAAGAGCACCATATGCACGCAGAATATTACCATATGTCTGAAGAGACGGCTGCGTTATTAAATCGTGTGAAAGAGAATGGTGGACGTATTATTACAGTAGGTACGACATCAACTCGTACGTTAGAAACAATTGCGACAGATCATGATGGTAAGCTTTGCGCTGCTTCTGGATGGACAGATATTTTTATGTACCCAGGTTATGAATTTAAAGCAATTGATGGTTTAATTACAAACTTCCATTTGCCAAAATCAACATTAATTATGCTTGTAAGTGCATTTGCAAATAGAGATAATGTACTTCATGCTTATAATGAAGCAGTAAAAGAAAAATATCGTTTCTTTAGCTTCGGTGACGCAATGTTCGTTGCATCTCACGCTAAAATGAGAAACAAATAAAAGGAGTAAATTATGACAGCAATTCGTTATGAATTTATTAAAACTTGTAAACAAACGGGTGCGCGTTTAGGACGTGTACATACGCCACACGGTTCATTTGATACACCAACATTTATGCCAGTTGGTACGCTTGCAACAGTTAAAACGATGTCGCCAGAAGAATTAAAAGCAATGGATTCTGGCATTATTTTAAGTAATACGTATCATTTATGGCTACGTCCAGGTCACGAAATTATTCGTGAAGCAGGCGGTTTGCATAAGTTTATGAACTGGGATCGTGCAATCTTAACGGATTCAGGCGGATTCCAAGTGTTCAGTTTAAGTGACTTCCGCCGCATTGAAGAGGAAGGTGTTCACTTCCGTAACCACTTAAACGGAGATAAATTATTCTTATCACCAGAAAAAGCGATGGAAATTCAAAATGCATTAGGTGCAGATATTATGATGGCATTTGATGAGTGCCCACCATTCCCAGCTACTTTTGAATACATGAAGAAATCTGTAGAGCGTACAAGTCGCTGGGCAGAGCGTTGTTTAAAAGCACATGAACGTCCACAAGATCAAGGTTTATTCGGTATTGTACAGGGTGGGGAGTTTGAAGAGCTTCGTCGTCAAAGTGCAAAAGACCTTGTTTCAATGGACTTCCCTGGTTACGCTGTAGGTGGTTTATCTGTAGGTGAGCCGAAAGATATTATGAACCGTGTCCTTGAGTTTACAACACCACTTCTTCCGGATAATAAGCCACGTTATTTAATGGGAGTAGGTTCTCCTGACTCATTAATTGATGGTGCGATTCGTGGTATTGATATGTTCGACTGCGTACTTCCAACTCGTATTGCTCGAAATGGTACATGTATGACAAGCGAAGGGCGCTTAGTTGTGAAAAATGCAAAATTCGCTAGAGACTTCGGCCCACTTGATCCTAATTGTGATTGCTACACATGTAAAAATTACTCTCGTGCGTACATTCGTCACTTAATGAAATGTGATGAAACGTTTGGAATTCGTTTAACGTCTTATCACAACCTTCATTTTCTGTTAAACTTAATGGAGCAGGTGAGACAAGCTATTCGTGAAGACCGTCTTGGCGATTTCCGCGAAGAGTTCTTTGAACAGTATGGCTTTAATAAACCGAATGCTAAAAACTTCTAATACATAATTTAAAAGGAGGAACAAAATATGAATCCAGGTATGATGAATATCATTATGATCGTTGCGATGTTTGCGATTTTCTATTTCTTATTAATTCGCCCGCAACAAAAGCGTCAAAAAGCAGTAGCTCAAATGCAAAACGAGTTAGCAAAAGGTGATGCTATCGTAACAATCGGTGGTTTACACGGTACAATCGAATCAGTAGATGAAACGAAAATCGTTATTAAATCTGGTGGTTCACACTTAACTTTCGATCGCAATGCGATTCGTGAAGTTGTGAAAAACTAATGAGGAAGGCCCTGCATGAAATGTGCAGGGCCTTTTTTTAATTATTTTGTTTTGACATATTTACACCGAAAATACCACCGAGTGTACTCGCGCCCATTAATGCTAATTGGTAAAGTAACTGTGAGTTCGATAAAGTTTGAGAGAAACCTAAATAGTTAACTAGAAAAACAAGTATGGCGAATGTAAGTCCCGTTGTGAAACCTACTAGCCAACCTTTCCCTTGCGCTTTTTTGCCAGCAATAAACCCAGACATAAGCATAGATAGAAGAGCTAGTATCAAAATAGTAACGGTTAATGTCCCTTCATTCATATTCGTAAACTTTAATAATAGAGCTATAACCATGCTAGTAATAGATGCGAGGATAAGTAGGGTAATAATGCCGAAGCCGATTGCAGTTGATAATTTTTTCGTTCCATCCATTTATAAATTCCCCCTTTTTAATACAAGCATATTTTCATTTTGATCAAGTTAGACTAGTTTCTTTTTTGTAGGGAAGTCTATAAATAAAAAAGGAGATGTAGAAATGGAATGGGTATCAATAATTGGCCGGACGATGCTTTTGTATATCATTATCTTAATTATTTTCCGTCTTATGGGTAAACGTGAAATTGGAGAGCTAAGTGTATTAGATTTAGTCGTATTCATTATGCTTGGAGAAATGGCCGTAGTAGCAATTGAAAATACCGATAAATCACTTTGGCATCAATTAGTTCCAATGATTTTTCTTATGTGCATACAAATCATTTTGTCAGTTATATCTTTAAAGTTTCAACGTTTTCGACATTTAATAGAAGGGGAACCGGCTATTCTTATAAATGCGGGAAAGATTGATGAAAAAAAGATGCGGAAACAGCGCTATAACATAGACGATTTAATGATGCAACTAAGGGAGCAAGGGGTCGGGGATGTGCGGGATGTGGAATATGCTATTTTAGAACCATCAGGGAAGTTGTCTGTTTTTCAAAAACAAAAAAGTAAAAAGAGTAAAAATGATACGCCGATTTTTACACTCCCATTAATTATTGATGGAGAAATTCAATTCAATCATTTGCAAATGATTGAACACACAGATGAATGGCTCATTGGGAAATTAAAAAACTTAGGTTATAACGATATAGCGCAAATTTTATACTGCAGCTTTCAAAATGGCCAATTTTTTGTTGATTTGAAAGAAAACTAGAGGCTTACCGTATTAAATAGTAAGCCTATTTACTTCAAAAATGAAAGTTTCCGAATGATAGGGAGGCGACTCAACTCTTCTTTTCGAATGAGTTTGAAAGCAAAGAGGAGGAAAATATAAACGATTGTTGTTAAAGTGATTTCCCATAATGTTTGTACGCCAAGTGAATGAGAGAAAATAATATACTTATGAAGGTAAAAACCGAAGGCGCCTGCAATACCGATGGCAAGTCCTCCAAAAATATAGTCTTTTGCATAAATGGTAAATTTAATTTTCTTTAAAACAGTAGCATAGTGAAGGAATGTTACCGTCACTATATTTGCTGCGATTGCGAGAGCAACCCCCATCATTTGGAACTCTGGGCGTGAAGCGAGTGCAAAAATAACGATTAATTTTACGATAGCGCCAATAAATGTGTTCATCATAGCAGCTCTTGCTAAGTTTAAAGCTTGCAACACAGATGTAAGTGGGCTTTGAAAATAATGAAATAAAAAGCAAGGTGCAAGAAGTTGGATGAACGCTGTTGCACTGTCCGATCCATACATAAGCGTTAAGACGGGTGAAGCAAATACATATAAAATAACGACTGACCATCCACCAGTAATTAAGGAAATTCGAAGTGCTTGTTGTAAACGGTGTTCCACTAATTTGTGCTGTTTCTTTGCCATTGCTTCACTAATGGAAGGGACGAGTGCTGTAGAAAGAGCGTATGTAATAAAGGCAGGTAGTGATAGAAGCGGGAAGGCGTAACCGTTCAATATACCGTATTGCTGTGTTGCGACAGAAGCAGCAACCCCGGCAATTGCTAAGCTTTGCATAACAACGATAGGTTCAAAGAAATATGAAACGGAACCGATTAAACGGCTTCCTGTAGTTGGAAGTGCGATATCCATAAGAGAATAAAATGTATTTTTGCTCTCCTTTACCGTAGTGAAAAACCCAGAGCGTATAGATAAATGTTTTTCGCGCTGGAATAAAGTAAGTAAAAATAATAAAGATGCAACTTCGCCAAGAACGGCTGATAACATAGCGCCAGCTGCAGCATATTCTACGCCGTAAGGTAAAAATAACCGAATGCATACAGCGATAATTGTAATGCGGACAACTTGTTCTAGGACTTGGGCATAAGCGCTAGGCTTCATATTTTGTTTCCCTTGGAAATAACCACGTAAAACGGAAGAAACGGCAATAACAGGGACGACAGGTAAAATAGCTATTAATGGATAGTACGTTCTTTCATCAGTTAATAATGTTTTTGCTAAAATAGGTGTGAGGAGCATAATCCCAATTGTTAAAATGATACTAATAATGGATGTAATGGCTAGCGAGACTGTTAAGATTTTTTTAACTCTTTGTTTATCGTTTACTGCTTCCGCTTCTGCTACAAATTTTGCGATTGCAACGGGAAGGCCTATTTGTGTTAATGTAATTGCTAAAATGAAGGTGGGGACAGCCATCATATAAAGGCCAACGCCTTCTTCTCCTAAAATACGTGCCATTACAATGCGGTTAATGAATCCAAGGATTTTTGTAATAAAGCCAGCTACCATTAAAATAAATGCACCTTTTAAAAAGCTTTGTCTCGTCATACTCTTCTCCTACCTTCTCAAAATCAATGGAATGATTTACAATAATTTATATGCACGTATGAGACAAGAATGACAAGCATTTAAGAGAGTAAAGTATGAATGGTACTCTTGGAAGTAGTTATTGCTGTCCATTAGAGCGGGAGTAAAAGCGACTTTTCGTGCTGAAATAAGAAGGAGATGTTATATATGTTGGATAAAGAGGCTTTGGTAGAATCATACCGCGGACAGTTACAAGTCGTTTTAGAAAGTAAAGTAGAAGAGTTTCACATGTTTGGTTATGACCGAGTGACAGATAATGATATTTGGAAGTTTCTCAAGGTGAAAAAGTGGAAGAAGATAGACAGTGATGTTAGGTTATATGAATTAGTAAATGATGTATTAAGAGTAAGTGCTAATGAATATATGACTTATTTAACTGTTGAAGCATATCAAGCGCCACTTTGGTCATTTGATGAATATGAAAATAAATAACTGACTGCAATTGGTTTGTTCTTCCTTTTGCAGTATAATGATAGGTATTGATAAAGAGGAAATAATTATGTCTAAGATTATATATAAAGGAGGTAGTGAAGAGGAAAAATAAATAATGAAAGTGTAGGTATGGTGACAAGCTTACCGACACAGCTAGTGATGAACTAGCAGAAATACATGTATTTTATAGAAAGTAAGTCTACTAACTAGGCGTATGCACACGTGTAAAAATGAATCGTAAGAGATTTATTGAAAGTGTTAGTAGCAGAAAGAGGGTACATATGGCAAAGCGTGGTACAAGAATTGCCGCCTTTTTCCTCATCGTTTTATTAATTGGTGGAGTGATTGGTGCGGCAGGAAAAGACATAGCAAAAGGAATTAGTCTAGGACTAGACCTTCGCGGTGGTTTTGAAATTCTGTATGAAGTAAAACCAGCCAAAAAAGGTGATAAAATCGATCGTGATGCACTTGTCAGTACAGTAGGTGCTCTTGAAAATCGTGTCAATGCACTCGGTGTAAGTGAGCCGAACATTCAAATCGAAGGAGAAGATCGAATTCGCGTACAGCTTGCTGGTGTACAAGATCAGCAAAAAGCACGTGACATGTTATCAACACAAGCAAAATTAACATTCCGTGATGTGAATGACAACCTTCTTATGGACGGAGCGGATTTAAAAGGCGGCGGAGCAAAGCAAACATTTGATGAGCAAGGCCGTGCAAGCGTAGGTCTTACACTGAAAAGCGCTGACAAATTCCGTGAAGTAACTGAAAAAATTTCAAAAATGCCACCACCAACGAATTTAATGGTAATTTGGCTTGATTTTGAAGAAGGAAAAGATTCGTATAAAGCAGAGTCTGCAAAACCGAATCCGAAGTTTTTATCAGCAGCAACAGTAAACCAAGTATTTAACCAAGCTCAAGTATCTATCGTAGGTGGAAACTTTACAGTGGAAAGCGCGAAAGAACTTTCATCTTTATTAAATGCAGGTGCACTTCCTGTTGATTTAAAAGAAATGTATTCAACATCTGTTGGAGCGAAATTTGGGCAACAAGCATTAGAGCAAACGATTTTCGCTAGTGCGATCGGTATTGCTATTATCTTCTTATTCATGCTTGTATTCTACCGTTTACCAGGACTTGTAGCGGTTATTATGTTAGGTTTATACATTTTCGTTACATTACTTGTCTTTAACTGGATGCATGCAGTTCTTACGTTACCAGGTATTGCGGCATTAGTGCTCGGGGTTGGTATCGCAGTTGATGCGAACATCATTACGTACGAGAGATTGAAGGAAGAGCTTAAAATTGGTAAGTCGATGATGTCAGCATTCCGTGCTGGTAACCATCGTTCATTATCGACAATTTTAGATGCGAACGTTACAACAATTGCAGCAGCTGGTGTATTATTCGTTTACGGTACAAGCTCTGTAAAAGGATTCGCAACAAGTTTAATTGTTAGTATTTTAGTCGGTTTCATTACGAACGTATTCGGTACTCGTTTCTTACTAGGTTTACTTGTAAAGAGCCGTTACTTCGATAAAAAACCATCTTACTTTGGTGTTAAGGAAAAGGATATTATTCCATTAACAAAAGGTGTAGTACATCCACCGACAAGATTTGATCGTATTAATTTCGTAAATATCGGTCATAAATTCCTTATCTTCTCGATGGTAGTTGTAATTGCAGGTGCAATTATACTACCAATTTTCAAACTGAATCTTGGGATTGACTTTGCAAGTGGTACACGTATCGACTTGCAATCTAAACAAGCACTTACTGTGTCAGATGTTCATAAAGATTTGAAAGAATTGAAAATTGATGTGAAGGAAGAAGATATTGTACCGACCGGGGACGACAATAAAGGTTTCGCCGTTCGTACATTAGGAGTTTTATCAAAAGATGAAATTGCGAAAGCAAAAACATTCTTCCATGATAAATATGGTACAGAGCCAAACGTAAGTACAGTTTCACCAACAATCGGTAAAGAAATCGCACGAAATGCATTTATCGCAGTATTAATTGCTTCGGTAGTTATTATCTTATACGTAAGTATTCGATTCCGATTTACGTATGCATTATCTGCAGTACTTGCATTACTACATGACGCATTCGTTATGGTTGTTATGTTTAGTCTTTTCCAGATAGAAGTAGACTTAACGTTTATCGCTGCGGTATTAACAATCATCGGTTATTCTATCAATGACTCGATTGTTACGTTTGATAGAAACCGTGAGCTATACAAACAGAAAAAACGCGTTCGCGACATAAAAGACTTAGAAGAAATCGTAAACGCAAGTATTCGCCAAACACTTGGACGTTCGATTAACACCGTATTAACAGTGTTGTTCCCAGTAATTGCGCTGCTTATCTTCGGTAGTGAGTCACTTCGTAACTTCTCGTTTGCGTTACTTGTTGGATTAATCGTAGGTACGTATTCTTCTGTTTTCGTTGCCTCTCAAATTTGGTTACTACTTGAAAACCGTCGTTTGAAAAAGGGGAAAAACAAGAAGAAGGTTGAGAAAGTAGAATCTGAACCGCAAGTATAAAAAAGGTGATGTCTCTTTATGAGGCATCTCTTTTTTCGTTTGTGGATACAATAAGGTAGCAACTTTTGAAAGAAGATAATGGGAGAAAGTGGTGATGTTAACTTCGTTTTTGTTACAATAAAAGAGAGGTTAAGAAAAGAAGGGATTTTAATTATGGAAAAAGATGAACGTTTTAAACAGGCTGAGTTTGGTGCTATTGTCGGTATCGTTGGTAATATTATATTAGCGATTATAAAAGCGGTAATTGGTTATATTGGAAACAGTAAGGCACTATTGGCGGATGCAGTGCATTCTGGATCAGATGTAATCGGTTCGCTAGCTGTACTTTTTGGATTGCGAGCAGCGAAGCAGCCGCCTGATGAAGATCATCCGTACGGTCATGGTAAAGCGGAATCGATTTCAGCGATTATTGTAGCGGTATTATTATTTATTGTTGGACTAGAGATAGCGATTTCGTCTATAAAAGCTTTTTCACAAGAATTAGAACCGCCGAAGGGAATTACGATTTTTGCTGTCATTTTTTCTATTGTCGTGAAAGAAGGAATGTTTCAATATAAATTCCGATTAGGGAAAAGGATAAATAGTGATGCAATTATTGCAAATGCATATGAGCACCGTTCGGATGTGTTTTCCTCAATTGCAGCTTTAATCGGCATTTGTGCAGCTATCATCGGTGGTAAATTAGGTTTAGATTGGCTTGTATATGCCGATCCGATTGCAGGATTATTTGTTTCAATTCTTGTTGCGAAAATGGCGTGGAGTATTGGGGCGGAAGCGATTCACGCAACGCTTGATCATGTGCTTCATGAGGAGGATGTTATTCCGTTTAGAGAAGCAGTTCTTCAAGTGGAAGGTGTGAAGAAAATAGGTTCTTTATATGCGAGGGAACATGGTCACTATGTAATCGTTGATATTAAAGTATCTGTAGATCCATATATCACTGTAGAAGAAGGGCATAGCATCGGAAAGCATGTGAAAGAAACACTTATGAAACAAGATAACGTACAAAATGTGTTTGTACATATAAATCCGTATTCTCCAAATTAAATAGCATTAATATTTTAGTATATGGATATTGCATCGTAGCTTGCATCATATTGTCACCCCTTAATCTGTCTTGTATAATGGATAGGTTAAGGGGTGATTTCGTGTTACAACCGAAGACGCGTTGGAAAGAAAAAGAATATAGTGAAGAGCGAGTGAGTGAATTAGCAAGTAAATTGCAATTATCACCTCTTGTTGTTTCGTTATTCCTCGGTAGAGGATTAGATACAGAAGATAAGATTTTAGATTTTTTAAATACAGAAAATCAAGAATTTCACGATCCATTTTTATTAGAAGGAATGGATAGAACGGTAGAACGTGTAAATAAGGCGATTCAAAATGGAGAGCAAATATTAATATTTGGTGATTACGATGCGGACGGAGTAAGTAGTACGACTGTCTTATATCTTGCGCTTCAAGAATTAGGTGCAGAGGTAGAATTTTATATTCCAAACCGTTTTACAGAAGGGTATGGACCAAACGAAGAAGCGTTTCGTTGGGCGCATAGCGCTGGGTTCTCGCTAATTATTACCGTAGATACTGGTATTGCAGCGGTACATGAAGCGAAGGTAGCGAAGGACCTTGGAATAGATCTTATTATTACAGATCACCATGAGCCACCGCCAGAATTACCAGAAGCACTTGCAATTATTCATCCGAAATTAGAAGGCGGTGTTTATCCGTTTCACTATTTAGCGGGTGTTGGTGTTGCGTTTAAAGTTGCACATGCACTTTTAGGGCGCGTTCCAGAACATTTATTGGAAATCGCAGTAATCGGTACAGTAGCTGATTTAGTATCGCTACATGGTGAAAACAGATTGTTAGTACAGCGCGGGCTTAAACATATGCGTATGACAAGAAATATTGGTTTGAAAGCTTTATTTAAAGTTGCTAACGTTTCGCAAAGTGAAATTACAGAAGAAAGTATTGGCTTCTCAATTGCACCGCGCATTAATGCGGTTGGACGTTTAGAAGATGCAACACCTGCTGTTCATTTATTATTATCAGACGACCCAGAAGAAGCGAAAGAGCTTGCTGAAGAAATTGATGAGCTGAACAAACTTCGAAAAGATATTGTAAAGCAAATTACAGAAGAAGCTATCGCCGAAGTTGAAAATAATTTTCCGCCTGAAGAAAATAAAGTGTTAGTACTAGCGAAAGAAGGCTGGAATCCAGGTGTAATTGGGATTGTTGCTTCTAAATTAGTTGAACGTTTTTATCGTCCAACGATTGTATTGAGCATTGATCCTATAAAAGAAACGGCAAAGGGTTCAGCGCGTAGTATTGCAGGGTTTGATTTATTTGCTAACTTGTCTGATTGTAGAGAGTTATTGCCACACTTCGGAGGACACCCGATGGCAGCCGGAATGACGCTACATATGAATGATGTAGATGAATTAAGACGTAGGTTAAATGGGCAAGCTGATGTGATTTTAACTGAGGAAGATTTTATTCCAATTACAGCAGTTGATGCTTTTTGTAAGGTGGAGGATGTAACTCTTGCTGCAATTGAGGATATGCAAAAGCTAGCGCCGTTTGGTGTTGGAAATCCAAAACCACGTATTGCGGTAAAAGATGCTGATTTAGAAAGCATTCGTGCAATCGGATCGGATGGATCTCATTTAAAAATGACGCTTCGTGATGGACAAGCAACACTGGATACAATTGGATTTGGATTTGGTGCTTATGCGAAAGAAATCTCTCCAGTTGCGAAAGTTTCTGTAATAGGAGAAGCATCCATTAATGAATGGAATAATTTTAAGAAGCCGCAATTAATGGTACAAGATATCGCTGTAGAGGCATGGCAATTATTTGATTGGCGTAGTATGCGTAATGCAGAAGCAAATTTAGCAGAACTTCCGAAAGAAAAAATAACAATGGTGTATTTTTCTGAAGAGGTATTGAATAAGTTTTCTTTAGAAGACTATAAAGAACATCTCATGCATGCATCAGAGGTCACACAGTTAGATGATCAATACATCGTTTTGCTTGATTTGCCGAAAGGAACAGATGAATTACGTGATCTATTTAAAATGGGATTCCCATCGCGAATTTATACGTTATTTTATCAAGAGAATAACCATTTATTTAGTACAGTCCCAACGAGGGAACATTTTAAATGGTACTACTCTTTCTTGAACCAAAAAGCACCATTTTCTTTAAGACAATATGGGGAACAACTATGTCGTCATAAAGGTTGGTCGAAAGATACAGTAAATTTCATGACACAGGTGTTTTTTGAGTTAGAATTTGTTACAATAAAAGACGGTGTCATTTTTATGGCCGAACAAAAACAAAAGCGTGATTTAATTGAATCGAACACATATCGTGAGAAAATGAACCACTTACAATTAGAAAAAGAATTGGTTTATAGCACATATCAGCAACTATATACATGGTTTGAAACGATTCGTAATCATAAATAAGTAGAACAGTTAGGGTAAAGGATTTGTATTTACAAACCTTTTATATCTGAGGAGGATTCAGAAATATGGATTTCAAGCAACATATCGCAATTGTACCGGATTATCCGAAAGAAGGTATTGTGTTTAAAGACATTACACCTTTAATGAACGACGGTAAAGCATACAAAGCAGCAACAGATGCAATCGTTGAGTATGCAAAAGAAAGAGATATCGATGTTGTAGTAGGACCAGAAGCTCGTGGTTTTATTATCGGTTGCCCAGTTTCTTATGCATTAGAAGTAGGATTTGCGCCAGTTCGTAAATTAGGAAAATTACCACGTGAAGTAATTACAGTTGACTACGGCAAAGAATATGGTACAGATGTTTTAACAATCCATAAAGATGCAATTAAACCAGGTCAACGCGTATTAATTACAGATGATCTATTAGCTACAGGCGGAACAATTGAAGCAACAATTAAGCTAGTTGAAGAACTTGGCGGAGTTGTAGCAGGAATTGCATTCTTAGTAGAGCTTACTTACTTAGATGGTCGTAAAATGTTAGATGGTTACGATGTATTAGTATTAGAAAAATACTAATCACTATATAGGTAAAACTACGGTGATAAAAAGTACCCGTGAATCTCTTGGAGAGGAACGGGTACTTTTGTATAATTGAACAAAAAAATATGGTGAAATGTCAGTAAAATCTTTTCCTTTTCACAATTCACAATCATTGGGTTATAATGATAGAATATAATTTATTCTACTTAATAAGGATAAAGTCAATTTTCAATAAAAGGTGATTCGATGGCAAATGAGCAAGTACTAACAGCTGAACAGGTACTCGAGAAAGCAAGTCAATATTTAGCGGATGAAGATATTGAGCTAGTGGCACGTGCCTATGAATATGCGCGCGATGCACATAGCGAACAATATAGAAAATCGGGTGAACCATATATTATTCACCCAATTCAAGTTGCAGGTATTTTAGTTGATTTACACATGGATCCGGCTACAGTATCGGCAGGTTTCTTGCATGATGTAGTGGAAGATACAGAAATTACATTAGAAGATATTGAACGGGAATTTAATAAAGAAATCGCTATGCTTGTCGATGGTGTTACAAAGCTTGGAAAGATTAAATATAAATCTCATGAGCAACAACAAGCAGAAAACCATCGCAAAATGTTTATCGCAATGGCTCAAGATATTCGAGTTATTTTAATTAAACTAGCCGATCGTCTTCATAATATGCGTACATTGAAACATTTGCCTCAAGAGAAGCAGCGACGCATTGCAAATGAAACGTTAGAAATCTTTGCACCTTTAGCACATAGACTCGGAATTAGTACTATTAAATGGGAGCTAGAGGATACGTCACTTCGCTATTTAAACCCGCAGCAATATTATCGTATTGTGAATTTAATGAAGCGTAAACGTGCAGAGCGTGAAGAATATTTAGATGAAGTAATGACTGGCATTCGCGAGAAATTAAAAGAGGTTTCAATTCAACCTGAGATTTCTGGAAGACCAAAACATATTTACAGTATTTATCGTAAAATGGCATTGCAAAATAAACAATTCAATGAAATTTACGATTTACTAGCCGTACGTGTCGTTGTGAATAGTATTAAAGATTGCTATGCGGTGCTTGGAATTATTCATACGTGCTGGAAACCAATGCCAGGTCGTTTTAAAGATTATATTGCAATGCCGAAAGCAAATTTATATCAATCTCTTCATACGACTGTAATTGGACCAAAAGGTGATCCGCTAGAAGTACAAATTCGTACGAAAGAAATGCATGAGATTGCAGAATTCGGAATCGCGGCACACTGGGCGTATAAAGAAGGAAAAACAGCAGAAACAACAGGTACATTAGAGAAGAAACTAACTTGGTTCCGTCAAATATTAGAATGGCAAAATGAAGCTTCTAATGCAGAAGAATTTATGGAGTCATTAAAAATTGATTTATTCTCTGACATGGTATTCGTCTTTACACCAAAAGGCGATGTAATGGAATTACCACTTGGCTCTGTTCCAATTGATTTTTCGTACCGTGTCCATTCGGAAATTGGAAACAAGACAATTGGTGCAAAAGTAAATGGGAAAATGGTGACGCTTGATTATAAGTTGAAAACTGGTGACATCATTGAAATTTTAACATCAAAACATTCGTATGGTCCAAGTCAAGATTGGGTAAAGCTTGCTCAAACATCTCATGCGAAAAATAAAATACGTCAATTTTTTAAGAAACAACGTAGAGATGAAAATATTGAAAAAGGCCGTGAGCTTGTTGAAAAAGAAGTGCGTGGCTTAGAGTATGAGATGAAAGAAGTATTAGCGCTTGATAATTTAAAACGTGTTGCTGAGAAGTTTAACTTTGCAAATGAAGAAGATATGTTTGCGGCAGTTGGATATAACGGAATTACTGCAGCGCAAATTGTTACGCGACTAACGGACAAGTTCCGTAAACAACGTGAAGAAGAAGACATCGTTGAAGTTAAAGAAGTTCGTAAACCGATGAAAATTCGAAAATGGGATTCTGGTGTAAAGGTAAGCGGTGCTGATAATTTACTAATTCGTTTATCAAAATGCTGTAACCCAGTTCCGGGTGATGATATCGTTGGGTATATTACGAAAGGCCGCGGTGTATCGATTCATCGTCGTGATTGTGTCAATGTGCATACAGAAGAAGCTGTAGAGCGTTTACTAGAAGTAGAGTGGGAAGGTAGCCCTGAAAAAGAAATTGAATACAATGTTGATATTGAAATTTCAGGCTATGATCGCCGTGGTTTATTGAATGAAGTATTGCAAGCTGTTACAGAAACGAAAACGTATATCTCAGCTGTTTCTGGTAGAAGCGATCGTAATAAGATGGCAACGATTAACATGTCGATTTCTATTCGAAACTTACAGCACTTGAAAAAAGTAGTAGAGCGTATTAAACGTGTTCCAGAAATTTATGCAGTACGACGCATGATGCATTAATAGGGAGTGTAGAAAAGATGAGAGTTGTTTTACAACGATCAAAGGAAGCGTCTGTCACAGTAGATGGTGAGATTGTAGGACAAATTCCATTCGGTTTGACATTACTAGTGGGCATTACGCATGAAGATACAGAAAAAGATGCAACTTATATTGCAGAAAAAATTGCAAACCTACGCATTTTTGAAGATGAGAGCGGAAAGATGAACCACTCTGTACTTGATGTAGAAGGACAAGTTCTATCTATTTCGCAATTTACATTATACGGAGATTGCCGTAAAGGGAGACGTCCAAACTTTATGGATGCTGCGAAACCTGACTATGCAGAGCGTTTATATGATTTCTTTAACGAAGAGGTTCGTAAACAAGGATTACATGTAGAAACAGGGAAGTTCGGAGCAATGATGGACGTTTCTTTAATCAATGATGGTCCGGTGACCTTAATTGTGGAAAGTAAATAGTATTGTTAAAAAAGAGAGGGTTATATGACCCTCTCTTTTTTATACATTATTGTATGTTTTGTTCATTTATCCCACTATTTGCGGGCAATAAGACTCCCACCTTAAAATTCAGCGACTGCGAGGGATTTAGGTTGAAGCACTGCTGCCCGTAAAAGCCTTCACTTTAACATAGGATGATTGTGAAGGGGAATAAAAGGAAAAGAAGGTGTAGCATGCTAGAGTTATGTGTTCTTGGAATTGTTGGATACTGGTGATTTCGGTTAGTAGAAACACCAGCAATAAAAATTACACTTGCGATTATTCTTCCGGTTATTGTTGCTGTCATGTGGGGGGGGATTTGGAGCTCCATACGCAGAGTGGGAAGTACAAGGCATATTACATGTATTTTTAGAAATTATCGTGTTTGGAGTAGGTGTTGCATCATTGTATCATTTGAAGCATTATATGCTGGCGAGTGGACTGGCTATTATTATTGTTGTGAATCGAATGTTAATGTTTATTTGGAATCAATAGCTGTTTTCAGTTATGTATAACTCTTTCATCAATATGGAACAATAACAAGTAAAACATCCATATTGAATGTGAGGGATATACGTATGCGTATGAATGAAAAAGGGCATTCTGTTACAAATGGTGCAAATCAACTGTTTAACGTGAATTTTCATGATTTTATTTCAAAAGAGCAAAACAATACTTCAATGGAGCTTGCTTCAGAGTTCGGAATTTCACTGCAAGATGTAAAGCGCCTAAAGAAGCAAATTGAGCGCTCTTAGAGCACTTGACAATCCTACTCAACAAACGTATAGTAATTTTATATTTACATATGAATATAGCCGTTGATAGAGAAGAGTAAATGAGATACACATGGAAAGAGAAGAAATGTCCTAGGCTGAAAACATTTCTACATGATGACTGATTGAATGACACTCTGTAGGTTTCAACTTGAAAGGCTTATACGCTTAGTAGAGATGAACGCACATTTAAGCGTTATTAAAAAAGTGGAAGCATACGTGCTTCAATTAGGGTGGCACCACGGGTATAATACTCTCGTCCCTACTGTTCAAACAGTAGAGGCGGGAGTTTTTTTATTTTTATTAAGATTAAAACAATTTGAGGAGGAACTGAATATGTCTATTCAAATCCCACGCGGAACGCAAGATATTCTTCCAGGTAGCGTAGAGTTATGGCAGTATATCGAAGGGCAAGCGCGCGAAATTTGCCGTCGTTACAATTATAAAGAAATTCGTACACCAATTTTTGAACACACAGAGCTATTTTTACGCGGTGTTGGTGATACGACAGATATCGTACAAAAAGAAATGTACTCATTCCAAGACCGTGGAGAGCGTAGTTTAACATTACGTCCAGAAGGTACTGCACCTGTTGTACGTTCTTACGTTGAAAACAAAATGTTCGGTGATGCAACACAACCAACGAAATTATACTATATCGGTCAAATGTTCCGTTATGAAAGACCACAAGCAGGTCGCTATCGTCAATTCGTGCAATTCGGTATTGAAGCAATCGGTAGTAACGATCCTGCAATTGATGCAGAAGTAATTGCACTTGCTGTAGAGTTTTACCGCGGCATGGGCTTAAAAAATATTAAAGTTGTATTAAACAGCTTAGGTGATGCAGCGAGCCGTCAAGCGCACCGCGATGCATTAATTGCACACTTTGAGCCGCGCATCGGAGAATTCTGCTCTGATTGCCAATCTCGCTTAGAAAAAAATCCTCTTCGTATTTTAGACTGTAAGAAGGACCGTAATCATGAACTAATGAGTACAGCACCATCTATTACAGAATACTTAAACGAAGATTCAGCAGTATACTACGACAAAGTTCAAGAGCTATTAACGATGATGGATGTTCCATTTGAAAAAGATCCGAACTTAGTACGTGGTTTAGACTACTATCAACACACTGTTTTTGAAATTATGAGTGAGGCAGAAGGTTTCGGTGCTATCACAACATTAAGTGGCGGTGGTCGTTATAACGGACTTGTACAAGAAATCGGTGGACCGGAAATGCCTGGTATCGGTTTTGCGATGAGTATTGAACGTTTAATTATGGCGCTGAAAGCTGAAAACATTGAATTGCCAATTGAACATAGTATCGATTGTTACGTTGTAGCGCTTGGTGAAAAAGCGAAAGACCATGCTGCGAAAGTTGCGTTTGATCTTCGTAAAGCTGGATTGTCAGTTGAAAAAGATTATTTAGATCGCAAAATGAAAGCACAATTTAAATCGGCGGATCGTTTAAATGCGAAATACGTAGCTGTATTAGGAGAAGATGAGCTAGATAAAGGCATCATTAACTTGAAAGATATGGCAACAGGCGGACAAGAAGAAGTAGCGTTAGATGTATTCGCTTCATACGTAGCAGAGAAATTAATATAGGGGGAACTTACAGTGGCTGAAAGAACACATGCATGTGGAAAAGTAACGGTAGAAGCTGTTGGACAAACAGTTCAATTAAAAGGTTGGGTACAAAAACGTCGTGACTTAGGTGGATTAATCTTTATCGACTTACGTGACCGTACAGGTATCGTACAAGTTGTATTTAACCCAGAAACATCAAAAGAAGCGCTAGAAGTAGCAGAAACAATTCGTAGCGAATACGTATTACACGTAGAAGGTACAGTTGTTGAACGTGGCGAAGGTGCAATTAATGACAATATGGCAACTGGTCGTATTGAAGTACAAGCAACGAAAGTAAACGTATTAAATGCAGCGAAAACAACGCCAATTATTATTTCTGATGACACAGATGCATCAGAAGATGTGCGTTTAAAATATCGTTACTTAGACTTACGTCGCCCTGTAATGTTCAACACATTTAAAATGCGTCACGACGTAACAAAAACAATTCGTAACTTCTTAGATACAGAAGAATTCTTAGAAGTTGAAACACCAATTTTAACGAAGAGCACGCCAGAAGGAGCTCGTGACTATTTAGTACCAAGTCGTGTGCATGATGGTGAATTCTATGCATTACCGCAGTCTCCGCAGTTATTTAAACAGCTTCTTATGGTCGGCGGATTTGAGCGTTACTATCAAGTAGCACGTTGTTTCCGTGACGAAGATTTACGTGCGGATCGTCAACCAGAATTTACACAAATCGATATCGAGGCATCATTCTTAACACAAGATGAAATTTTAGAAATGATGGAGCGTATGATGACGAAAGTCATGAAAGATGCGAAAGGTGTAGAAGTTAGTGCACCATTCCCTCGTATGAAATATGCTGATGCAATGGCTCGCTACGGTTCTGATAAGCCAGATACACGCTTTGAAATGGAACTAACAGACCTATCTGAATTTGCAGCAGGTTGTGGTTTCAAAGTATTTACAAGTGCTGTAGAAAACGGCGGACAAGTAAAAGCAATTAATGCAAAAGGTGCTGCGAGCAAATACTCTCGTAAAGACATCGATGCATTAACTGAATTTGTAAAAGTATATGGTGCAAAAGGTCTAGCTTGGCTGAAAGTTGAAGAAGACGGCCTAAAAGGACCGATTGCAAAGTTCTTCGGTGAAGAAGATGCAAACGTGTTAATGAGTACATTAGAAGCTAATGCTGGCGACTTATTACTATTCGTAGCAGATAAGAAGAGCGTTGTGGCAGATAGCTTAGGTGCACTTCGTTTACGCTTAGGTAAAGAGCTTGAGTTAATTGACGAAAGTAAATTTAACTTCCTATGGGTAACTGATTGGCCACTTCTTGAGTACGATGAAGATGCAGATCGTTACTTCGCAGCTCACCACCCATTCACAATGCCATTCCGTGAAGATGTTGAGCTATTAGAAACAGCACCAGAAAAAGCACGCGCACAAGCATATGACCTTGTATTAAACGGTTATGAGCTTGGTGGTGGATCACTTCGTATTTACGAGCGTGACGTACAAGAAAAAATGTTCAAAGCACTTGGATTCTCACAAGAAGAAGCACAAGAACAATTCGGATTCTTATTAGAAGCATTCGAATACGGTACACCACCACACGGCGGAATTGCATTAGGTTTAGACCGTCTTGTTATGTTACTTGCAGGTCGTACGAACCTTCGTGATACAATTGCATTCCCGAAAACAGCAAGCGCAAGCTGCTTATTAACAGAAGCTCCAAGCCCAGTTGCAGAAGCACAGCTTGAAGAACTGAACTTGAAGTTGAACGTGAAAGAAGAGAAGTAAGAGAAGTAAAAATAGGGTCTAGATGGTTATACTAATACCATCTAGACTTTTTTAATGGATGATTGAGAGAAGAAGTGAAAGCACAGTTTACACTATGTTTTCCTTCTTGAAATATGTATTTTTAGGAATTCTATAACTTTTTCTATACAAATAGTCGGAAAAACGCTAGAATACATGATAGACCATTTTTGTAATAGGAGTGTAGAGCTGAATGTTACATCAATTTTCACGTAATGAATTAGCCTTTGGAAAAGAAGGCCTTGAAATATTAAAAAATAGTACAGTCGGTATTTTAGGAATTGGCGGCGTAGGGTCATTTTCGGCAGAAGCGTTAGCACGTTCTGGTGTAGGACGTCTTGTATTAGTTGATAAAGACGTTGTAGATATTACAAACGTAAACCGTCAAATTCACGCTTTAGTATCTACTGTAGGGCGTTCAAAAGTAGAATTAATGAAAGAGCGTATTGCAGACATCAATCCAGAGTGTGAAGTAATTGGATTAGAAATGTTTTATACAGATGAAACATATGAAGAGTTCTTCAAACACGGCTTGGATTTCGTAGTGGATGCATCTGATACGATTACGTTTAAAATTCATTTAATTAAACAATGTTTACGTCGTAAAATTAAAATTATCTCATGTATGGGTGCTGCAAATAAAATGGACCCAACTCGTTTCCGTATTGCGGACATTTCTAAAACACATACAGATCCAATTGCGAAAGTAATTCGTACGAAGCTTCGTAAAGAGGGTATTAAAAAAGGTGTAAAAGTTGTCTTCTCTGACGAAAACCCAATCGTAATTCGTGAAGAAGTACGTAAAGAAATCGTACCAGACGAAAATGCAAAAATTCGTAAAGCGAAATTACCGCCTTCTTCAAATGCATTCGTACCATCTGTGGCAGGCTTAATTATGGCAAGTCACGTTGTACGTGAGCGTATTAAAAACGTAGAAGTGAAGCGTGTAGGGCAAGAATAAAAGGAAAGCATATATTCATTTCGGATATATGCTTTTTTATGTTTTAAAGAATTGTTGATATTTGCAATACTAATAATTCAAATGTAAGTAATCCTAATAAAGAATAATCGTATTTGTCTGATTTGTAGGCAGGGGTCTTTTTTAAACTATGAATTGTAAAAAGACCTAACGCTAGGACTAGAACACCGAGTGTTATTTTGAATACTATTAATGAAATAGCAACCACCTCCCTTCAAGCGTGTATATTTACAATAACATTTAAGTAAAAAATATCCAATTCTTTCGAGAGGTTTATTATTGTCAATCTTTGTCGTTAAATCGATATTCCTTATCGAACCGTTGATATATTTTAAGTTGTGATAGATATATTTGAAAAACCGTTGATATATTTTAAGTTAGGATAGATATATTCGAAAAACCGTTAATATAATTTCATTTACTGTTGAATTGTGAATCAAAAAAACAGGGATGTCACTTAGTCAAAAAGTGACACCCCTGTTTTTTAATTCTCTGCGGAATATATAATATCTAAGTTTCCGTTTTGATCAGTCTTGAAGATTGGAGCAATCTGTTCCTCTTGCTCTTCAACTGAAACAAGTTTTCGAGCACGGTCCATAATTCTAACAAGCATTGCGTAATCTTCTTCGATTGCTTGTTGTTTTTTTGTGAGTACCGCTAATTTTGCTTCAAGTTCATTATTCGTTTTTTGTAGGGAAGTGAGCTGATCTTGTAATACACCATTTTCAGTTTGCAACTTTGCGATTGAAGGGTTACTATGTTCCATGTTTTGCAAAAATGAGATGACATTTTGCATTGTAAGTTCCTGTTTACTTGGCGTAATATCTTCTGAAAACTCAGCGTCGATTACGAGCTGCCGAGTTTGTGTAAACTGCTCTTTTTCTATTTTAGCTTCAGAACGTTTTAATTCTTTACGTTGTTTTTTGCAATCTGCACCGCATCTTCGTAATTCGGTCTGACTTCAGCGTTCCATCTAAATCCACAAGCTGCGGAAGTACGGTTTAATGTATCGCCAACTTCATCGAACGCTTTTATTTGTGTACTTCCGCTGCGAATATGTCGTAAAACAGTTTCTGCTAAAAGGAGATCGTCTTCTCTTGTCCATGCATCTTGACGTGTTTTCATAAGCGAAGCCTCCGTAATGGTGACGTTTTCGTTTATATTTCCCGAATTATAAGTTGTTATACAGTAAAATAGGATAATTATAATAGAAAATTATTGGTCCAATGTAAAAAAAATCTGCTTTTATGTATAATATAAATAATAATAAAATTTTGAATTTATTGCATAAAGGTATAGTTTTGTAGTACCTAAAAAGGAGAAGAGCATATGGGGATTTATGAAACGAGGCAAATGTTAGATAGTACAATTTCTATTTTAGAAAGTTATCGAGATTTATTGAATACTTATTTTGAAAACGGTGAATTTACAGAATTCACCGATATTTTAAGTGTATTAGATGATGGTGGGAAAGAAATCTTTAAATATTATTGGCTCCATTTGCAGAGTATGGAGTTTGTTACGGAAGAGCATGTAGATCATTTTAATTATTTGTTTGATGAAGACTATACAGAGAGTATGTTACATGATATGGCCATGGCAATTACGGAAACAGCAGATATATCAGATTTGATACAAGGGTACTTAGTACAAATTACTAACATAGATTTTTTAACCTTTAGAAGAACTGGAATTGAGTTAGGGGAAGTATCGAAATCATTTATTAGAGCTGTGGAATATATAGGGACTGAGTTTTATTGGATTACTATGAATGACAACATTAAAATGATCCACGACGGTCGTGTTGAGATTTTAGAAGCGACTATGATAGCTATTTTAGAGGAGTTTGTAGTTAGTGGTGAAAGCGTAGAGGAAACCACTGTGAAAGTTGGACAGGTAGAAAATACAATACAAGATTATACATTTGAGGAATTAATGGAGCAATTAAATAGATTAATAGGGATGCCGCAATTAAAGCAAGATATACAAAATATAGTGAATTTAATTAAAATCCAACAGATGAGAAGTAGTAAGGGAATGAAAACAGTTGCTATGTCTAGGCACCTTGTTTTTACTGGTAATCCAGGAACAGGAAAGACAACGGTTGCAAGACTTTTAGCGCGAATTTACCGAAAATTAGGGATATTAACTTCTGGACACTTAGTGGAGGTGGATCGAGCTGGTTTGGTTGCGGGATATGTAGGGCAGACCGCGATTAAAACAGATGAGGTGATAAAGAAAGCGATTGGTGGCGTTTTATTTATTGATGAGGCTTATACGCTAGCTAATGATGATTTCGGAAAAGAAGCAATTGATACTATTCTAAAAAGAATGGAAGACTATAGAGAAGAGTTGATTGTAATTGTAGCAGGATATCCTGATAAAATGTTATCGTTTATTCAAAGTAATCCAGGATTGGAATCTCGTTTTAATAAGTATATTCAGTTTGATGATTATCTCCCGCAAGAGCTGGTTCAAATATTTGAAATGATGTGTGTGGAGCAGAATTATTGTGTAGGTCAAGAGGCTTTAGATAAAGTATACACATATGCGGAAAAACAATTTGAAAATCGAAGTGATAACTTTTCAAATGCACGTTTAATGAGGAATGTTTTTGAGCAAACAATTACAAATCAAGCGAATAGATTAGTAATTGCTTCGATAGAGAATATAACTGAAGGTGAGTTATCTCTAATTACTGTTGAAGATGTATTGGTTTAATAGATTAGTTAAGGACCTTCAATTTTAGAGTGAAGGTCCTTTTTTAGGTGTATGCTTCGAACTTTGCAATCTTTCATAAACAGTAGAAAGTGCTTGTTCAAATTTCCCTGTCGTTTTCGGTTTATAATATTGCTTGTTTTTTATTTTATCAGGCAAGTATTGTTGTTGTACCCAGCCATTTGGATGGTCGTGTGGATATAAGTATCCAATGCCTCTTCCAAGTGATTCGGCACCTTTATAGTGACTATCTTTTAAATGACTTGGAATATCACCTGTTTGACCGTTACGTAAATCGTGTAATGCGGCATCAAGTGCTTTATAAGCTGAATTTGATTTTGGTGATAGGCAAAGCTCGATAACCGCATTTGCAAGTGGTATACGTGCCTCTGGGAATCCAACTCGTTCAGCCGATTCAATTGCGGCTAGTGTACGTGGTCCAGCTTGTGGGCTAGCAAGTCCAATATCTTCATAAGCCATAATAAGAAGGCGTCTACCAATACTTTGTAAATCACCTGCTTCAATAAGGCGTGCTAAATAATGGAGCGCTGCATTTACATCACTTCCGCGCACTGATTTTTGAAATGCTGATAATACGTCATAGTGAGCATCTCCGCCTTTGTCGTGAACGAAGCTCTTTTTTTGTAGGCATTCTTCTGCAATCTCGAGTGTGATTTCAGCCGCTCGATCGTCTGTAGTGAAGCTAGATAATACAGCAAGTTCAAGTGCGTTATAAGCGGAACGCATATCACCACCAGAGGCGTTTGCAAAGTGGTGCATTGCTTCATCTGTTACCGTTACAGCATATTCCCCAAGTCCTTTTTCTTTATCTTCTAAAGCTCTTTTTAACCCAATTAAAATATCATCTTCTGTTAGTGCGTGTAATTCGAAAATTTGACACCTGCTTCGAATAGCGGAGTTTATCGCATGGAACGGATTGCTTGTCGTTGCACCAATTAAAGTAAGAAGTCCACTTTCTAAATGAGGTAATAGAAAGTCTTGCTTTGCTTTATCTAGACGGTGAACTTCATCTAAAATTAAAACGAGATGTCGATGCATCTTCGCTTCTTGTACGACAACTTCCATATCTTTTTTATTGTGAGTAACAGCGTTTAATAGGCGAAACGGGGTTCCGGTACTTCCTGCAATTGCACTAGCAATCGATGTTTTTCCTGTGCCTGGAGGACCGTATAAAATCATAGATTGAAAATGATTCGCTTGGACCATTCGCCATAAAATCTTTCCTTCACCAACTAAATGTTGTTGTCCGATAATTTCTTGAATATTCGTAGGGCGCATTCGATGTGCGAGTGGTTGTTTCATTTTGACCTTCTCCCTTAATGTATAATCTCACTCTATCGTATCATTTTTTTTAATGAAATTTGAAATAAGATGTTGCTTTGTGGGAAAAATGAATATAAATATTTTCATTTTTCTTTCAATTGTAATAATTTCCGAGTTTTTCAATGTGATTTTATGTTATCATTTTGATACACAAGTTGAAATTTCTTATAATACTATATTATGCTATAATTTCATAGGATTTTAAATTGTGTTCTTTTATAAAGTGAAACTTTAATCAGTGGGGGGGTGTTCATCCTCCACTGATTATCAGCCCGCACCAATTGGGTGTTTATGGGCAGCCCGACTCCCACCTAACTTCATTGCTCCAGTCGGATTTTGAGGTGGGAGCTTTACTGCCCGCAAATAGCGGGATAAATAAGATATAACCAATAGAAGTGAAAATTTGAAAAGAGGTGCAAAATAGATGAAGATTTCAACAAAAGGCCGCTACGGCTTAACAATTATGATCGATCTTGCAAAAAAGTTTGGTGAAGGTCCGATTTCATTAAAATCAATCGCACAAGCACATGACTTATCAGAACATTACTTAGAGCAATTAATTTCACCACTTCGTAATGCTCGTCTTGTAAAGAGTACGCGTGGTGCATATGGTGGATATGTATTATCAGATCAGCCTGCTAACATTACAGCTGGGGATGTAATCCGTGTATTAGAGGGTCCGATTAGTGTTGTAGAAATGATAGAGGAAGAAGAACCAGCACAACGCCAATTATGGATGCGTGTTCGTGATGCGGTGCAAGAAGTGTTAGATAGTACAACTTTAGAAGACCTAGTACGTTATGAGGAAGAAAATCACGGGGGCTATATGTTTTACATTTAATTCCTTGTGAAACGATTTGGAAAGAAGGAGATTTAATGGAACGCATTTACTTAGATCATGCTGCGACATCTCCGACTCACCCAGAAGTGGTCGAAAAGATGATTCCATATATGACAGAAACATTTGGAAACCCGTCTAGTATTCACTTTTATGGGCGTCAAACACGCCATGCAGTAGATGAGGCGAGACGTGTGTGTGCACGTAGCGTTCACGCGAGTCCGAATGAAATTATATTTACGAGCGGTGGTACGGAAGCTGATAATTTAGCGCTTATAGGTGTAGCGCGTGCGAACCGTCATAAAGGTAACCACATTATTACAACGCAAATTGAACATCATGCGATTTTGCATACGTGTGAATTGCTAGAGCGTGAAGGATTTGAAGTGACGTATTTACCTGTTGATGAAACAGGCCGTATTCAAGTTTCTGACATACAAAAGGCATTAACGGATGAGACAATTCTCGTATCTGTTATGTTTGGGAATAATGAAGTAGGGACAATGCAACCAATTGCGGAAATAGGTAAGCTGTTAAAAGAACATCAAGCTTATTTTCATACAGATGCAGTACAAGCTTACGGTTTAGTAGAAATTGATGTGAAAGAGTTTGGCATTGATTTACTATCAATATCAGCTCATAAAATTAACGGACCAAAAGGTGTCGGGTTCCTATATGCTGGTGCAAATGTGAAATTTGAACCGTTATTAATAGGCGGAGAGCAAGAAAGAAAACGGCGTGCTGGTACTGAAAATGTACCTAGTATCGCTGGACTGCAGCAAGCGATTTTGCTAGCTGCAAAAAATCGTGAGCAAAAAAATGCCCAATATGAAGAGTTTAAAGATATAATGGTATCTGTCTTCAAAAATGAAGGCATTACTTTCGAGGTAAACGGAAATTTGGAATGTCGCTTACCACATGTGTTGAATATAAGTTTTACAGGAATGAATATTGAACCGTTTCTTGTGAACTTAGACTTAGCTGGCATTGCAGTATCAAGTGGTTCTGCTTGTACAGCTGGTTCGATTGATCCATCACATGTATTAGTAGCGATGTTCGGAAAAGACTCCGATCAAATACGTTCATCCGTACGCTTTAGTTTCGGACTTGGAAATACGAAAGAGCAAATTGAAAAAGCGGCGTACGAAACAGTGAAAATCGTGAAACGATTAACACAAAATTAGTATGGGAGGTGACATGATGAACAAACTACCTCACGAAACACGCGTTGTCATCGGGATGTCCGGTGGCGTCGATTCATCTGTAGCGGCACTTTTATTAAAAGAGCAAGGTTATGATGTAATCGGAATTTTTATGAAAAACTGGGATGATACAGATGAGAATGGTGTCTGCACAGCGACTGAAGATTACAATGACGTAATTGAAGTGTGTAACCAAATCGGTATTCCGTATTATGCAGTAAACTTTGAAAAACAATACTGGGACAAAGTATTTACGTACTTCTTAGATGAGTACCGAGCTGGTCGTACACCAAACCCAGATGTAATGTGTAACAAAGAAATTAAATTTAAAGCATTTTTAGAGCATGCAATTGCACTTGGTGCTGATTATGTAGCGACAGGTCATTACGCACGCGTTGCTTATATGGACGGCGAATATAAAATGCTTCGCGGCGTTGATGACAATAAAGACCAAACATATTTCTTAAATCAATTAAGCCAAGAACAATTATCAAAAACAATGTTCCCGCTTGGTGAATTAAAGAAACCGCAAATTCGCGAAATGGCGACAGCAGCTGGTTTAGCGACAGCAGCGAAGAAAGATAGTACTGGTATTTGCTTCATTGGTGAGCGTAACTTTAAAGATTTCTTAAGTAACTATTTGCCAGCTCAGCCAGGTGTAATGCAAACATTATCTGGTGAAGTGAAAGGAAAACATGACGGTTTAATGTACTATACAATTGGACAACGTCATGGCCTTGGTATTGGTGGTAACGGTGATCCATGGTTCGCTGTTGGGAAGAACTTAAAAGACAACATTTTATATGTTGATCAAGGATTCCATAACGAACTTTTATATGGCGATGAAGTTATTGCTACGAATGTAGGATGGGTAAGTAACAAAGCAAAAGAAACAGAATTTAAATGCACAGCGAAATTCCGTTATCGTCAAGCAGACAATAAAGTAACGGTTCAAATCGTTGATGAAAATACAGTTCGTATTCTTTGTGACGAGCCAATTCGTGCGATTACGCCAGGCCAAGCAGTTGTTTTCTATGATGGAGATGAGTGCTTAGGCGGCGCTACAATTGATGAAGTATATCATAGTGGTAAGAAATTAGATTATTTAGGATAAAACGAGAAGCCTCTGCCGATTAGCGGTTAGAGGTTTCTTTTACATAAAGCGAATTTTCGTTCGCTTGAAAAATACATTCTTTGTTATAATTTGTTGTAGAGGTGAAGGACATGTCAAACAAACTTGAAACAGGTATTCAATATATGCAAGAAGGAAACTGGGAAGAAGCAGCTAAAAATTTTACGGAAGCAATCGAAGAAAATCCGAAAGATTCGCTAGGGTACATTAACTTTGCGAATTTATTAGATGTATTAGGTGATAGTGAGCGAGCAATTTTATTTTACAAACGTGCATTAGAATTAGATGATAAATCTGCGGCTGCCTATTATGGCTTAGGAAATGTATATTACGGCCAAGAGCAATTTGCAGAGGCAAAGGCTGTATTTGAACAAGCAATGCAAGCTGGATTACAATCAGCTGATGTAACGTTTATGTTAGGTATCACACACGTGCAACTTGGAAATGATCGTCTTGCACTGCCATTTTTACAAAGAGCAACTGAATTAGATGAAAGTGATGTAGAAGCTGTTTTCCAATGCGGACTTTGCTTCGCACGACTAGAACATATTCAAGAGGCAAAACCTTATTTTGAAAAGGTATTAGAAATGGATGAAGAGCATGCAGATGCGTATTATAATTTAGGTGTTGCGTACGTATTTGAAGAAAATAATGAGAAAGCTCTTGCTTTATTTAAGAAAGCAACTGAAATTCAGCCAGATCACTTTTTAGCTGGTAATGGCGTTCGTTTATTAGAGCAAGAAGCTGAATAAAGTGAAATTATAGTTTAATGCGCAGTTACCCCTCATCTAAAGAGTATGAAAGAGGTGGGGGATGTACTGCTCATTAAAGTGAAAAGAACTCGGAAAGGAGAGGAAAGATGGGAAATCAACATGCAATGGATTTGTTTGAGGAAGAGAAAAAATTTATAAAAGCGCAAGTTCTTCATACCATTTTCCACAACGAAGAAAACCTCTATTCCGTTGTTAGTATGAAAATCATTGAAACAAATGAAACATACGACGAAAAAAAAGTGATGATAAATGGTCATTTTCCCCGTATGCATGAAGATGAAGTGTTTACATTAACAGGTCATTTTAAAGATCACCCAAAGTATGGGAAACAATATTTAGTTGAAACGTTTAAGAAAGAATTGCCGCAAACAAAAGCAGGTATGGTGCAATATTTAGCGAGCGATTTATTTAAAGGGATTGGAAAGCGTACAGCTGAAAAAATTGTAGATCATCTTGGTGAACATGCTATTTCTAAAATTATGGATGATCCTGATGCGTTAAATGGTGTTGTAAATAAGCAAAAAGCACAGGAAATATATGAGACGATTATTGAGCATCAAGGGCTTGAAAAAGTTATGAGTTTTTTAAATGGTTATGGTTTTGGGACGAAGCTTTCCATTAAAATTTATCAGCAATACAAAGAGATGACATTAGAAGTGATTCGTAATAATCCATATCAGCTTATTGAAGAAGTGGACGGAATTGGATTTGGAAGAGCAGATGATATAGGACGTGCATTAGGTATATCGGGTAATCACGACGATCGTGTACGTGCGGGGTGTTTTTATACATTAGAGAATGTTTCATTGCAATTTGGTCACGTGTATATGGAAAAAGGTCAGCTTGTAAGAGAAACGATGTCACTTTTAAATAATCAAGAAGGCAGAGTGACTGAGGAAGACATTGTAGGCTGCGTTGAAATGATGCAAGGTGAAGGGAAAGTCATTATAGAAGAAGAGCGAGTGTATTTGGCTTCGTTATTCTACTCTGAAAAGGGCGTTGTAAAGTCAATTCGTCGTCTTATGAATCAAGAAGAAACTCCTTCATTCCCTGAAGCGGAAGTATTAAAGACATTAGGGCAAATTGAAGAGCAGCTGAAGGTACAGTATGCACCACTTCAGCAAGAAGCAGTTCAAACTGCCCTTCATAAGCCGATGATGCTATTAACAGGTGGACCAGGAACAGGGAAAACAACAGTTATTAAAGGAATTGTTGAAATGTATGCGTCACTTCACGGATTATCATTAAATCTAAATGAATATAGTGATGACAACCCATTTCCAATACTATTAACGGCTCCAACAGGAAGAGCAGCGAAGCGAATGAGTGAATCAACAGGACTTCCAGCTTGCACAATTCATCGCTTGCTTGGTTGGACGCCAGAAGGGTCTTTCCAGCGCAATGAAACTGATCCGGTTCAAGGAAAGCTTCTTATTATTGATGAGTTTTCGATGGTAGATATTTGGCTGGCAAATCAATTGTTTAAATCCTTGCCGACGAATATTCAAGTAATCGTTGTAGGTGATGAAGACCAATTACCATCTGTAGGACCTGGGCAAGTGTTAAAAGATTTATTAAATGCAGGTGCCATCCCGACGGTAAAACTTACAGAAATTTATCGTCAGGCAGAAGGTTCGTCTGTTATTCAGCTCGCCCATGCGATAAAAGATGGGACGCTCCCGCCAGATTTAGCGCAAAATAAAAAAGATCGTTCATTTATCAGCTGTGCAGGGGCTCAAATTGTTGAAGTTGTAAAAAAAGTATGTGAAAACGCGAAGACGAAAGGGTTTAGCGCAAGAGATGTACAAGTATTGGCACCCATGTACCGCGGACCAGCAGGTATTAATGTGTTAAATGAAGCTCTCCAAGAAGTGTTTAACCCGAAAAGAGAAAAGAGTAAAGAAATTGCCTACGGTGACGTTGTATACCGGAGAGGTGATAAAGTACTTCAACTAGTCAATCAGCCGGAAAGCCAAGTGTTTAATGGTGATATTGGAGAAATTGTTTCGGTGTTTTATGCGAAAGAAAATGTCGAGCAACAAGATATGATTATCGTTTCATTTGATGGAATTGAAGTAACGTATACAAAACCTGATTTGAACCAAATTACACATGCGTATTGCTGTTCGATTCATAAATCACAAGGTAGTGAATTTCCAATTGTTATTATGCCGATTGTAAAGAGCTACTATCGTATGTTACGTCGAAATTTAATTTATACAGGTATTACAAGAAGTAAAAAATTTCTTATCATTTGCGGAGAAGAAGCAGCTTTTCAATCTGGTGTAAATCGCCTTGATGATGCAATGCGTCAAACGACTTTAGCTGGTCGATTGCAAGAATCACAAGGAGAGGTACAGATGGTGACGGTTAATGGTGAAGAAATGGACGTGGAAAACATTTCACCGTATGATTTTATGTAATAAGGTGAAGTTATATAGTGAAACTTTCAAACGTATAACGTTGAAAGACTCTAGCATGTATAAATGAATGCAGTTTGGACATAATGGCAAATAGAATCTGGGAGACTGTAAGGAGATGAAAGCCATATGTTCAGTTGTCCAAATTGCAAAGGGAAAGACATTGGGAAAATAGGTGTCAACCAATTTTACTGCTGGAGTTGTTATATCGAATTATCGGTTTCAAAGGGGAAAATCCATACGCATCAAGTAGAGGAAGATGGTTCATTAAGCTCTCTTGATGATTTATTTGATGAAAATGAAAGAACGATCGGATAACGAAAAGGGGGATTTACTTTGAATCTACGCAATTCATTAATCGCATTAGGTGTTGGGGCTGCAGCATATCAATATGCTCGTAAGCAAGATGTATTTTCTAAACGCAATATGAAAAAAGCACGTAAGATGATTAAGTCTTATTTATAATTTTGATAAAGTGAAAAACTCCCTTCAGGATAAGGGAGTTTTTTTATGCATTTGTATGCAAATATAAAAGTCCGATTTCTGAGAAGAGATAAGATAGACCGTAACATCCAACGCCAAGCATTCCATAATGCCATAATTGCTTCGCCCGTTCTTTTCGTGAGGAACGAATAAAGAAACCTTTCCAAATACCAAACCCAATACAAATCCATTCAAGAATCATAAAAAGTGCTGATAATACGAGCATAAATAAAACCATAATTAGCCCTCCTGATTATATTTTGACGTTCTGTATTTTCAGGGGTGGTTGTCCTTATTATGTTAAATATATGTGCGTCTTTAAAAAACAGTATGGTCTGTATAAAAAGATTTTAAAACTTTTGCACATAACCTAACCTATTTATTTTCAAAATAAAGGTGGAGGAGGTTTTTCGTGTGAAGAATCTTAAAATCATTTGGATATATCGTTTAGGATTATTGTTACTCGTTTTTCTTTGTTTGCTTGTCTTTTTGAAAATTAAGCCATTATGGGCACCGATTATTTTTGTATTTAAAGTGGCAATTACACCGTTTCTGATCGCGTGTTTCATTGCGTACTTATTGCATCCTTTAATTGAAAAAATCCATAAAGAAGGAATGCCTCGCACACTTGCCATTTTGCTCATTTACGTACTTTTCTTCGGCGGGATTGGCTATGGAATTTATAAAGGAACGCCAATTGTTATTAAGCAGTTGCAAGAGATTAATGAACAATTTCCGCAGTTTACAAAAATGTACGATTCTTGGATGGATGGGGTAACGGAACAAACAGCGAATTTCCCATCATTTATTCATGAAAAGGTGAAACAAATTTTTGGTGGTGTAGAAACGAAGATTCAAGCGCTTTTAAATAAAGTCATGAGCACAGCTCGTGGTGTACTGGATTCGTTACTCATTATTTTCTTAATTCCATTCATTGTATTTTACATATTAAAAGATTACGGTGAGTTTTATCATATCTTTTGGAAATTAGTCCCGAGTAAATGGCGTAGTACGGGGCAAATGCTTGCGAAAGAAATTGATAAGTCACTTGGAAGTTATATTCGAGGACAGTTATTTGTTTGCTTAGTATTAGGGGGAGTATCTGTTCTTTCTTTTTGGTTTATCGGTATGAAATATCCATTGCTGCTCGGCATTATTATTGGGGTAACGGATATAATCCCGTACTTTGGTCCTATTTTAGGGGCGATTCCCACGTTGATGATTGCGGCAACGGTATCAACGAGTTTACTCATTAAGGCGGGGATTACAATTGCTATTTTGCAATTTTTGGAAAGTAACATTTTATCTCCTTACATCGTTGGTAAGTCGCTTCGTATGCACCCTGTTATTATTATGCTTGCATTACTAGTTGGAGGAGAAGTAGCAGGTATTGTAGGATTGCTAATATCAGTTCCTGTTTTAGCAGTCATTCGTACAGTGATTGTTCATGTGAGGCCTCTTTGGAAAAAAGAAGATGTTTAAATGATTAGCCCTCTATTTATGAAATAGAGGGCTAATCATATGCTTATTTAGGGAGTTGCTCGTTTATTTTTTGAACGAGGGAGCTAACATCATTTGTTTGAATATGTTTTATTTTTTTCCATTCCGTATCATAAAGAAATACAATTTGATTGCTGAAAAGTCGTTTTTGTTCTTTTAGATTAGAAATTTTTGCGAAAGAGTACTCCTCAAATAATGGGTTCTTGCTTACATCTGGTCCATAAAAGAAGAGCCTTTTGTTCGTTAAGATTAACAGGCCTGGTCTTGCGACGGAACGATATATAAATATATTTAATGAACATGCTGCGTAAAAAAGGATTTTTTCGTCGGTAGCTAACATTGCTTTAGCTTGATTCAATAAAGTTGTCATTGTAATCGCTCCTTTATTGTTAATAATTTAATTATAAGAAATAATGTAATATCTAGAAATTTGTATAGGGATATTTTTTATGAAGAGATTCCTATTTAGTAGTAAATGCATAATATATCGAAAGGCTGTTAAAAATGAATAGTAGAATAATTATGGTTAATAAGCAATTGACACAATATAAATGATTATCTACATTGACAAACTTAAGAGAATTCTATTATATTTAGTCATATAATACATTAAATCAATGACGGAACAAGTACGTTACAGTCCATTTGTAGAGAGAAGCTTCCACTGGCTGAAAGAAGCTTTAAATGAAGGGTAACAGAAAGCTAATCCTGAGAGCAGCTAATCACTGCCGTCTTGCCACGTTACGGCACCATGAGGTGATGAATTGATTGTTATAATAATCAATTCATAATTAGGGTGGTATCGCGAGTTAACTCTCGTCCCTTTTATAGGGGCGGGAGTTTTTTATATTTAAGGAGGAAAATACAATGAAACAACTAACAGGCGCACAAATTCGTCAAATGTTTTTAGACTTTTTCCAAGAAAAAGGACATGCAGTAGAACCTAGTGCATCACTAGTTCCACATGAGGATCCATCTCTTCTATGGATTAACAGTGGTGTAGCAACATTAAAAAAATATTTTGATGGACGCGTAATTCCGCAAAACCCACGTATTACAAATGCTCAAAAATCAATTCGTACAAACGATATTGAAAACGTAGGGAAAACAGCTCGTCACCATACATTCTTTGAAATGTTAGGAAACTTCTCAATCGGTGATTACTTCAAAGAAGAAGCAATTACTTGGGCTTGGGAATTCTTAACGAGCGACAAATGGATCGGATTCGATAAAGAATTACTATCAGTTACAATCCATCCAGAAGATGAAGAAGCATTCACAATTTGGAATGAGAAAATGGGTGTTCCAAAAGAGCGCATCATCCGCTTAGAAGAAAACTTCTGGGATATCGGTGAAGGACCAAGTGGACCGAATACAGAGATTTTCTATGATCGCGGGGAAGCTTACGGTAATGACTTTAGTGACCCAGAATTATATCCAGGTGGAGAAAACGAGCGTTACTTAGAAGTATGGAACCTTGTATTCTCTCAATTTAACCATAATCCAGACGGTTCATATACGCCACTTCCTAAGAAAAACATCGATACAGGGATGGGTCTAGAGCGTATGACATCTATCGTTCAAGATGTGCCTACGAACTTTGATACAGACCTATTTATGCCAATGATTGGTGCAACAGAATCAATTTCTGGTGAGAAGTATCGTAATGGCGACTTAGAAAAAGATATGGCGTTTAAAGTAATTGCTGACCATATCCGTACAGTAACATTCGCTGTTGGTGACGGTGCTCTTCCATCTAACGAAGGCCGTGGTTATGTATTACGTCGTTTATTACGCCGTGCTGTTCGTTATTCGAAGAAATTAAACATCAACCGTCCATTCATGTTTGAATTAGTGCCGGTTGTTGGAGAAGTAATGAAAGACTTCTATCCAGAAGTACTTGAAAAGCAAGATTTCATCGCAAAAGTTGTGAAAAACGAAGAAGAGCGTTTCCATGAAACGCTTCATGATGGTGAAGCAATTTTAGCTGAAGTCATTGCAAAAGCGAAAGAAGAAAAAACAACTGTTATTTCTGGCGTAGATGCGTTCCGTCTATACGACACATACGGTTTCCCAATTGAATTAACAGAAGAATATGCAGAAGAAGCTGGTATGACAGTTGACCATAAAGGTTTTGAAGCTGAAATGGAAAAACAACGTGAGCGTGCACGTGCTGCTCGTCAAGATGTTGATTCTATGCAAGTTCAAGGCGGTGTACTTGGTGAAGTTAAAGTAGCAAGCGAATTCGTTGGCTACGGTACAGTTGCAACAGAAAGTAACGTTGTTGCACTTGTGAAAAATGGTGAGTATACAGATAGCTTACAAGCTGGTGAAGAAGGACAGTTAATGCTTGATGTAACGCCATTCTACGCTGAGAGCGGTGGACAAATTGCTGACCGTGGTTATCTTCTTGCTGACGGTGTGAAAGTTCTTGTAAAAGACGTACAAAAAGCGCCAAATGGCCAAAACTTACACAAAGTTGTTGTTGAAGAGGGTACATTAACGAAAGATACGGCTGTAAAAGCTGTTATTGATACGAAGAACCGTAGTAGCGTTGTGAAAAACCATACAGCAACTCACTTACTGCACCAAGCATTAAAAGACGTACTTGGAATGCATGTTAACCAAGCTGGTTCTCTTGTAACTTCTGAACGTTTACGCTTTGACTTCTCTCACTTTGGCCAAGTACAAGCTGACGAATTAGAAAAAATTGAGCGTATTGTAAACGAAAAAATTTGGGAAAGTATTGATGTTGAGATTTCTCAAAAAGCAATCGAAGAAGCGAAAGAAATGGGTGCAATGGCATTATTCGGTGAAAAATACGGAGATGTGGTGCGCGTTGTACAAGTTGGCGGTTACAGCTTAGAGCTTTGCGGTGGTTGTCACGTTGATAACACAGCTTCTATCGGTATTTTCAAAATTGTTGCTGAGTCTGGTATCGGTGCAGGAACTCGTCGTATTGAAGCAGTAACAGGTAAGTCTGCATACGAATTAATGAACGATCAAGTAGGTTTATTAAAAGAAGCAGCAGGTAAAATGAAAACAAATCCGAAAGATATTTTAACAAGAGTTGATGGTTTATTTGCTGAAGTGAAACAACTTCAAAAAGAAAACGAATCTCTTGCTGCGAAATTAAGCAATATCGAAGCTGGAAACTTAACTGATTCAGTAATGACAGTTGATGGCGTGAACGTATTAGCGGCGAAAGTAAATGTTGCAGATATGAACAACTTACGTACAATGATGGATGACCTAAAAAATAAATTAGAGTCTGCAGTTGTTGTATTAGCGTCTGTAAATGATGATAAAGTAAACATTTTAGCTGGCGTAACGAAAGATTTAATTAGCCAAGGTTACCATGCAGGTAAGCTTGTGAAAGAAGTGGCTTCTCGCTGCGGTGGTGGCGGTGGTGGCCGTCCTGACATGGCTCAAGCAGGCGGTAAAAACCCAGCTCAAGTTGAGGAAGCTTTAGCGTTTGTACAAGAGTACGTTAAATCTGTTTCAAAATAAAGAGATAGTAGTGTACAATGGTAGGGAGAGGAGAAGTTCTTCTCCCTATACTTACTACTTACAAGTGAGGTGCTTGAAATGGACGGTTTTGATAAAACAATGAAGTTTAGCATTCAAGATGAAAAACAGAGTGTCCATGTAAATGATGTACTTTTAACTGTGTATGATGCACTTCAAGAAAAAGGCTATAATCCGATTAACCAAATCGTCGGTTATTTATTAAGTGGAGACCCAGCATACATACCTCGCCATAAAGATGCACGAAGCATCGTTCGCAAGCTTGAACGTGATGAGATAATTGAAGAGCTTGTGAAGTCTTACTTGAAACATCATCGTGAGGAGTAGTTTATGCGGATATTAGGTTTAGATGTAGGTACAAAAACAGTCGGAGTTGCAATTAGTGACGAAATGGGCTGGACAGCACAAGGACTAGAAACAATCAAGATTAACGAAGAGCGAGGTCAATTTGGTTTTGATCGTATTTCTGAGTTAGTAAAACAGTATGGTGTGGACAAAATAGTAGTAGGTTTACCTAAAAATATGAATGGTACAATTGGCCCTCGTGGTGAAGCGTGCCAGCAATTTGCAGAAAACCTACGAGAGCTGTTACAATTAGACGTTGTAATGTGGGACGAGCGTTTGTCGACGATGGCAGCGGAACGTCTGCTCATTTCAGCTGATGTAAGCCGTAAGAAGCGAAAGCAAGTAATCGATAAGATGGCTGCAGTCGTAATCTTACAAGGATTTTTAGATAGTAAATAAGAGGTGACCAAAATGGAAGAAAATCAAATTACAATTGTAGACGAAAAAGGTAACGAACATTTATGTGAGATTGTTTTCACTTTTGATGCTGAAAAATTTGGCAAAAAATCATACGTAGTCTTCTCTCCAATCGGTGAAGTAGACGAAGATGGAGACCAAATTTATGATGCAATGGCTTATGAGCAAAATGAAGAAGAGGGCGGAACTTTACTTCCAATCGAATCTGAAGAAGAGTGGGAAATGGTACAAGAAATGTTCAACACTCTTGCTGATGAGCAAGAAGCTGAATAATAAGTACTGAAAAGATGGACGACATACAGTCCATCTTTTTTTGTATTTATATGTAAAATGAAAGATTTTTTGTCGAAACTGTGTAAGTCTTTGTAGTATAATGAGACGGATTGTAGAAAAATAAAGTGTCTATTAAAAAGATAAGTAAATTTATTGTGTTTTTATATCGTGTTGTATAGAAATATGTACATACGGTCTACAATTGAATAAGGAGGAAGCGTTTTGGTAGAGAATCAAGTGAAAAAGAAGCGTAGACGCATTTTTTTATTTTCGATTATCGCACTGCTCTTAGTTTGTGGTTCAGTCTATGCATATATTTCATCGGCTTTAGGACCGGTTGATAGCGAGAATAAAAAAGAGATTGAAGTAGAGATTCCAAAAGGATCATCTACAAGTAAAATTGGTGAAATTTTAGAAGAAAAAGGTGCTGTGAAAAGCGGTACAGTTTTTAGCTTTTATACGAAGGCTAAGTCAAAAAGCTTACAAGCAGGTACATATTTATTAAATCCTTCGATGAGTGCAAATGACATCATTGAACAAATGTCATCTGGTAATGTACATCGTCCAGCGCTATATAAAGTGACGATTAAAGAAGGGGCGCAAGTAACTGAAATTGCAGAAGTGATTGCGGCAGAATTAAAGTGGAATAAAGATGATGTTGTACGTCAATTAAACGATAAAGCATTTGTTCAAAAAATGCAGCAAAAGTATCCGAAGTTATTGACTGATAAAATTTTTGATAGCAATATTAAATATCCATTAGAAGGCTATCTATATCCAGCGACGTATTCTTTCTATAAAAAAGATACGACGTTAGAAGAAATCGTAATTCCAATGCTTGAGAAAACGAATGCAATTATTGTTCAAAACGAGGCAAAAATGAAAGCGAAAAACTGGGATGTTCATCAGCTTTTAACATTGTCTTCACTTATTGAAGAAGAGGCAACGGGCTTTACAGATCGTCAAAAGATCTCTAGTGTTTTCTATAATCGTTTAGCAAAAGGTATGCCACTTCAAACAGATCCGACAGTGTTATACGCGCTTGGAAAGCATAAACAACGCGTATTATATGAGGATTTAAAAGTAAACTCACCGTACAATACGTATGTTGTGAAAGGATTGCCAGTTGGGCCGATTGCAAACTCAGGGAAACATTCAGTGGAAGCGGCGTTAGAGCCTGCGCAAACAGAGTATTATTATTTCTTAGCTGCACCGAGTGGTGAAGTGTATTATGCGAAAACATTAGAAGAACATAATGCATTAAAGCAAAAATATATTACGAAAAAACAGTGAAATGGGGAGGGGTAGCGAAAAAGGTCGCACATCCCTCTTTTTTGTGGTAAAATATATCGGGTTAAAAACTGGCAGAAGAATCGTTTTTAATATCAAAACGGGACGTACAAGCTAAGGGTGAAGCTGGCTTGTATTTTTATTGCATTCTATGTGTGAAAAGACAAAGATTGACGCGTCATAGAGGCACTTCTCCATGTAAATAAGGAGGACCAATTATGGAGGATGCAGTTAACGAGTACCTATTATCATTTATTGATCCAAAAGATAAATTAATTCTTGAAATGGAAGAGTATGCAACAGAAAACCATGTGCCGATTATGGATCGACTTGGAATGGAATTTATGCTGCAATTTTTACGTTTAATTGGACCGAAAAGCATTTTAGAACTTGGAACAGCAATCGGTTATTCTAGTATTCGTATGATGGAAGCTATTCCAAATTCACGTATTGTGACAGTAGAGCGCAATCGCGAACGATATGAAAAGGCACTTGAATATATAGAACGTTCTCCAGTAACAGATCGCATTTCTGTTATTTACGGTGATGCTTTAGAAACAGGCGAACAAGTGAAAGAACATGGAACATTTGATGTTATTTTTATTGATGCAGCGAAAGGGCAATACCGTCGCTTTTTTGACTTATATGAACCGTTATTAAATCCTGGTGGCGTTATTATTTCAGATAATGTTATGTACCATGGCCTTGTAACGACAAAAGAGAAAATTGAAAATAGACGTACACGTGGTTTGATTCGTCGTATTAAGACATACAATGAATGGCTTATGAACCATGAAGGATATGATACAACGATTTTCCCGATTGGTGATGGAGTGGCTGTAAGTAAAAAGAAAGGGTGACAAAGGTATGAAGAAACCTGAATTGTTAATAACGCCTAGAGCAGTGGCGGATATCGAACCTCTTGCAAAAGCAGGAGCAGATGCAGTAATGATCGGTGAACAAAAGTTTGGTTTACGTTTAGCAGGAGATTTTTCACGTGAAGATGTGAAACAAGCTGTAAACATTGCACATGAAAATGGTGTGAAAGTATACGTTGCAATGAATGCGATGTTCCACAATGATAAAGTAGAAGAATTAACGGACTACGTTGCATTTTTAAATGAGATAAATGTAGATGCAATTGTTTTCGGAGATCCAGCGGTATTAATGGCTGTTCGTGAAGTTGCACCAAACATGAAGTTGCACTGGAATACAGAAACGACAGCAACAAACTGGTTTACTTGTAACTATTGGGGGCAAAGAGGGGCGAAACGCGCTGTATTAGCTCGTGAACTTAGCTTAGATGAAATTGTTGAATTAAAAGAAAATGCGGAAGTGGAACTTGAAGTGCAAATTCACGGTATGACTTGCATGTTCCAATCAAAGCGTTCATTAGTAGGAAACTACTTTGAGTATCAAGGCCGTAATCTCGACATTGAAAAGAAAAAGTATGAAGAGAATATGTTCTTGTATGATCCAGAGCGTAATAATAAATATCCAATTTATGAGGATGAAAATGGTACTCACATTATGAGTCCGAACGATATTTGTTTCATTGATGAGTTAGAGGAACTAATCGATGCTGAAGTCGATAGCTTAAAAATTGATGGTGTCCTAAAAAGTTCTGAATACATTATTGAGGTAACGAAGAAATATCGTAAAGCAATTGATTTATGTGTAGAAGATCGTGATGCGTATTATGACGTGAAAGACGATTTATATAAAGAGATAGAAGAAATGCAACCAGTAAATCGTCCGTTAGATACAGGATTCTTCTTTAAAGAGACGGTTTACTAAACGAGGAGGGTGTAGGAAATGACTGTACAAGAAATTTCACGAGTGATCGATGGCAAACGCGTTATTGTGAAGAAACCTGAACTGTTAATCCCTGCGGGTAACTTAGAAAAATTAAAAGTAGCTATCCATTATGGGGCAGATGCTGTATATTTAGGTGGACAAGAATTTGGTCTTCGTTCGAATGCAGGTAACTTTACGCTGGAAGACATGGCAGAAGGCGTTGAATTTGCAAAGAAATATGGAGCAAAAATATATGTAACAACAAATATTTTTGCACATAATGAAAATATGGACGGGCTAGAGGAATATTTAAAAGGGATTGAAAAAGCTGGCGTAACGGGAATTATCGTTGCTGATCCGCTTATTATTGAGACATGTAAACGTGTAGCGCCTTCTGTTGAGGTGCATTTAAGTACACAACAATCACTATCCAACTGGAAAGCAGCACAGTATTGGAAAGAAGAAGGTTTACATCGTCTTGTATTAGCTCGTGAAGCAAGCTATGAAGAGATGAAAGAAATTAAAGACAAAGTTGATATTGAAATTGAAGCATTCGTCCATGGTGCAATGTGTATCGCGTATTCTGGAAGATGTACATTAAGTAACCATATGACAGCGCGTGACTCTAACCGTGGTGGTTGTTGTCAATCTTGTCGCTGGGACTATGATTTAGTTCAAACGGTATCACAACATAAAGATGCAAAAGAGCTTCCTTTATTCCAAGAAGAAGATGCTCACTTTGCGATGAGTCCAAAAGATTTAAATTTAATTTTATCAATTCCGAAAATGATTGAAATTGGAATTGATAGCTTAAAAGTTGAAGGACGTATGAAATCTATCCATTACGTAGCGACTGTAGCAACTGTATATCGTAAAGTAATTGATGCGTATTGTGCGGATCCGGATAACTTTGAGTTTAAACAAGAGTGGTTAGATGAGCTTGATAAATGTGCAAATCGTGACACAGCTCCTGCATTCTTTGAAGGGGTTCCAGGACATCAAGAGCAAATGTTTGGAAATCATAGTAAGAAAACAACGTATGATTTCGCTGGTTTAGTGTTAGATTATAATGAAGAAACGGGCATCGTAACGCTTGAGCAACGTAATCATTTCAAACCAGGACATGAAGTGGAGTTCTTTGGACCAGAAATAGAAAACTTTACGCAGACGGTGGAGAAAATTTGGGATGAGGATGGAAACGAATTAGATGCAGCGAGACATCCGTTGCAAATCGTGAAATTCAAAGTGGATCAACCAGTGTATGTGAATAATATGATGCGCAAAAACATACTTCAATAAGAAAGAGTGGTAGTCGAATGGGGACGAATAAGCCTGTTGTAATTGGAATCGCTGGTGGTTCAGGATCAGGAAAAACAAGTGTAACGAAAGCGATTTTTGACCATTTTAAAGGTCATTCCATTTTAATCTTGGAGCAAGATTATTATTACAAAGATCAAAGCCATTTACCAATGGAAGAGCGTTTAAAAACAAATTATGATCATCCGCTTGCGTTTGATAATGATCTGTTAATTGAACATTTGCAGCAGTTGCTTGCATATGAGCAAATTGATAAGCCTGTATATGACTATACATTGCATACGCGTTCAGAAGAAATTATTCCAGTTGAGCCGAAAGATGTAATCATTTTAGAAGGAATTCTTATTTTAGAAGACCCACGTCTTTGTGAGTTAATGGACATTAAGCTATTCGTTGATACAGATGCGGATCTTCGTATTTTACGCCGTATGCAGCGTGATATTGAAGAGCGCGGTCGTACGATGGATTCAGTTATTGATCAATACGTAACTGTTGTACGTCCAATGCACAATCAATTTATTGAGCCTTCTAAGAAATTTGCGGATATTATTATCCCTGAAGGTGGACAAAACCATGTTGCAATTGATATTATGGTGACAAAAATTGCAACAATTCTTGAACAAAAAGTAAATTTGTAATAGCATAGTAAAAGATATACGATAGGAAGGGATTTTTTCCCTTCCTATCGAATACAATGAAGCATGCAACCTCATCTATATATAGGTGAGGGCATATTTATATCAACTTTCCATACATATCTTCTTTATATAAAGAAGAATTGGGAATAAGGGGTTGTATGTGACAACTCCGCTAGTACAGGCGTGCTAGAAACCTCCGCTACACATATAAGCGGGGGAGTTTTCATATGGAACTCCTCTTTTTTTCGGGGGATTGGTATATAAAAGGAGTGGAAAATATGGCAACAGAAAAAACATACCCAATGACGCAAGAGGGTAAGCAAAAGCTAGAGAACGAACTTGAGGATTTAAAAACGGTAAAACGTAAAGAGGTTGTAGAGCGCATTAAGATTGCACGTAGCTTCGGAGATCTTTCTGAGAACTCTGAGTATGATGCGGCGAAAGATGAGCAAGCGTTCGTAGAAGGACGTATTACACAATTAGAAAACATGATTCGTAATGCAGTTATCATCACAGATAACGGCGAAGAATCTACAGTTGTTACATTAGGTAAAACAGTAACATTTAAAGAGTTACCAGGTGGAGATGAAGAATCTTACACAATCGTAGGTAGCGCAGAAGCAGACCCATTTGAAGGAAGAATTTCTAACGATTCTCCAATCGCAAAAAGCTTATTAGGTAAGCAAATTGGTGAGAAGGTGGCAATCCAAACTCCAGGTGGAGAAATGCAAGTAGAGATTATCTCTGTAAAATAACGTAAAAATCACTCGTGTAAAAACGGGTGATTTTTTTATTTGTATAAAAGATGAAACACCTCGTCTAAACTACATGAGACGAGGTGTTTTTTATGAAAATAAAACGGAGAATTACAGTTGTGTTAATTTGTTTTATGAGTGTAATGTTTTTACTACTTTGTCGCTTAATCCAAATACAGATTTTAGATACGGAATCATTTACTGACCAAAATATCAATTTAATTGAAAAAAGTGTTACGCAACGAACGCAATCACTTACAGTGGATAATGGAAGAGGGCACTTTACAGATCGAAATGGTAAGGAAATCGGTGAAGAGAAATATCCAGTTCTAATTATTTTTCCATTTTTACAAATAAAAAATGACATGTTAGAGAAAATTTCGCATATCATTGGTTTGTCGAGACAAGAGATAAGACTGCAAATGAAAAGTAAGAATAAAGCATTTATATTACAAAGGGGGAATATCCCATTTCAATTAACGGTTGAGCAGATGGAGAAGGTAAATCAGTTAGATACTTTAGGCATTGTAGCAGCAGAAGTTCGATTGAAGCAAATGGGAGAGACAAATCATTTAATTGGTGATGTGGGAGAGAATGAACAGGAATTTCAAAAGCGCTATGGAGAAATGAAAAAACTTTCGGAACAAACGCCAATTGGTATTTCCGGATTGCAACAATCATTTGATGAATTTTTACTTACTGATGGAGAGGCAAAAGTACTATATCAAGTGGATCGGCAAGGAGAGCCGATTTTCGGGAAACAGGCAAAATACACTTCACCAGGAAATCCATTTTATCCAGTTACTATTCAAACAACGCTACATAAAACGTTACAACGGCAAGCTGAAAAGATTATAAATGAAAACGGAATAAAAAAAGGTGGGTTAGTATTACTAGACATAAAAAATAGTGAAGTTTTAGCAATGGTAAGTAAGCCATCTTTACAGATGAATGATAGGAGCGCATACAAAGCAACACTTGAAAATCAAATGTTAACTCCTCATTTTCCTGGATCTGTTTTTAAAACAGTAGTTGCAGCGGCGGTAATTGATCAAAATTTGGTGCGATTTAACCGTGTATTTAACTGTAATACGGATTTATACGGTGAAAATCTTCCACAAGTTATGATGGGGTCATTAAACTTTAAGGAAAGCTTTGCTAGAAGCTGTAATCGGACGTTTGCCCTATTGGGTAATGAACTAATACAAAAGGATAGAGAAGTGTTAGAGACGTATTTAGAGGCCCTAGGGGCAAGTAAGACGGTTGGTTGGAAAGGTTCAGTATTTCATGCAACAGAATTTGAACAATTGCCAGAAGAAAAGAATGCTGTTATTTGGAGAAGTGAAGAAAATAAAGTTAGTAGAAAAGCGATTGCTCAAACGATGATTGGACAAAAAGATGTACGCGTGTCGCCTCTAGCTATAGCGAATATGATGGCGACAATTGCTAGAGATGGAGAGAAGTTGGAAGTGAAAGCTGTAAAAAAAATAGTATATAAAAATGGAACCGATTTTTTTACATTTGAAAATCATAAATTAACTGGGAAACAGCTTTCTTATGAAACGGTGAAAAAACTACAAGAGTTATTAAGGGCTGTTGTAACGGCGGAGAAAGGAACGGGAACAGTGTTCCGTTCGTTACCACTAAACGTTGCCGGAAAATCTGGAACGGCACAAACAGGAAAAGGAGAAAAGGTGAATCGCTGGTTTGCAGGTTATTTTCCATATGAAAATCCAAGATATGCTTTAGTTGTAGTTGATATAGAAACAGATAGTAACAAAAATGTAGTTACACCCGTTTTTACAGAACTGGTAGAAGCAATTCATAGATTAGAAAATGAAAAGTAATCTTGCAATTATTTATGAAATGTTTTCATTTCGTGAAAATATTATTGTAAATGTTCAACCTTTCTAGATTTAATGTTACAATAGCAAGTATGAAAAACTGCATGGAGGTTTGAAGAATGGCAGGAGGATCTAGATTTCAACAGAAACAACAAAAACGTCGTCAAAACGGTGTTTTAAATATTGCAATTGCTATTGTATTAATAGCAGTAGCTATTGTAGCATATCAATTGTTTGTTCCTGACACAAAAGAGCAAGCGTCTTCTAGTGATAAAAAAGTAGCTCAGCAAACAACAAAAGAGAATAAAGCTGAGAAAGCTAAAGGTAAAGAAGAGACGAAGAAGAACGAGCAAGAGAAGGCAGAGGCTAAGAAGAAGGAAGAAGAGAAGCAAAAGGCTGAAGAAGAACAGAAAAAAGCTGAAGAAGAAGCGAAAGCTAACGAGAAAGCACCAGCTGAAAAAACACAGCCAAAGGCAACCGATGCTTATACGAAATCTTCTTGGAAGCCAGTAGGTACAGAGCAAGGCACAACACCTGCGATGACGTTTAAAAAAGGTACAGCAGATTGGAATGAGATGAATCAAGCAATTTCCGCTGCAATTGACGTTCCAGTAGAGCAATTAGTTATTCATAGAATCGGAAATAACGGTAAGAATAAAGCTTACGGTAACGTACAAGATAAACAATCAGGTAAAAAATATTATGTAAATATTGATTGGGTAGACAATGAAGGCTGGAAACCAGTACTTGTTCAAACTCTAAACTAAAAAAGAGAAGCTCTTATGAGCTTCTCAGAGTGTTGGGAAACCCTTTAGGGTTCCCAACACTCTGAAATCTTTTTGATTTTAGCAAATGAAAACAACATAAAATAATAGAATTTAGAAAAATAGCCCTCCACCAGACCCTTTTTGGTCAGATGGAGGGCTATTTTTTTCATATTTTGACAAGCTGAGGTGAGATAAGCCTGCATTTGGACAGACTTCAGCCCCCGAAACCGAGCATATCGATAGCCATGGAGTTCTTTGGCGTCCGCAAAGCTTCGCTCTATAGTTGAACAGCGTACTTTATACAACTTTTTCCCTGTAACTGTTAGCTTGTTTTTTCTAGCGATATCTTTATATTTCTCCCATACATGATGAGTGATAACTTTTGTTTCTGTTTCTTTGAAAAGCACACCTCACGTAGCGGACAAACAGCGCAGTCTTCTGGATTCGATTTATATTGACGATATCCTTCGCGATCCGTTGTCGCATACTCTAAAATACATCCCATCGGACAAGCAAATGCATTCATTTCTTCTACATATTTAAATTGGCTTTTCGGTACTTCTTTATTTCGCTTTCCAAATCGGCGATACCCCATCACCATAAATATATTTCTTTCTGATAATTTCTTACAGATATAACCTGTAAAATAGCCTGCATCAAGAGCTACAGCTTCCACCTTAAATCCGAATTTATTAATTTGAGCTTGTAGACGTGCTAAATACGGCTCGGAATCTGCCATATTTCCAGCCGTTATATAGGTATCTGTAATGATATTGTACTTCGCATCAGTTGTACGATGATCTAAGAAATGAAAACCGTTCGGTTTTCCATCTCTCATTAAAAATCCACTATCTGGATCCGTAGTGCTTATACGAGTTTTTTTAGTAGGGGTATCACTTTCCTTTCTAGGTTTTAATTCTTTTTTCCGTGTACCTCACGATCTTCGATTACCGCAGCTTCTAGTTCATCTATATAAAACTTTGCCTTTTCTTTTTTATATTTATGTACAAATTTATTTTTATTAGCATTGGCCTTAATATGTGTAGAATCTGTCATCAGTGCACGTCCTCCCACCATCCGGTTCTCCGTCGCTTGCCTCACAATCTCATCAAAAATTTCTTCGAAAATATTTGTATGAATAAAACGGGTACGGCGATTCCAACTGATTGTAGAATGATCTGGAATAGTATCTGATAGAGAAAACCCTAAAAACCAACGGTAGGCGATATTCGTTTTAATCTCCTTTTCCAATTGACGCTCAGAACGAATACCATAAAAATATCCAATAAACATCATTTTGAATAAAACGATAGGATGGATTGACGGACGTCCATTGTTTTCACAGTAATAAGGGCGTAACTTCTCCTCAATAAAATCAAAACGAATTGTCGCTTCAATCGCACGAAGGAAATGATCTTGTGGAACTAACTCTTCTACAGAAACAGATACACGTTCATCGCGATGATTTTTTAAAGCACCCATCATAAGAAATCTCTCCTTTTCCTCTTTTTTATCAGTGTTGACACATAAAAAGAGGTTCAGACACAAAAACAGGCTGTGGAGAAGACTTTCTCCACAGCCTGAGAAGCTCTTATGAGCTTCTCTTTTTTAGTTAGCGTAATTTTTTTAATTTAAAATGAACAATCGCGCTATAATATGGTCTTTTGCTTTCCGGATCCATAACCATTTGATGCGAGATGTGATGAACCTCAAGCATAAGTGCTTTATTATTATCGATTTGTTCACTAATTTTTCGTTCTAAAGAAGCTAAGTCTCCCGCTTCAAAAAACTCTACTTTATCTTCTAACATTTCAAAGGTAAATGACACGAAGACGACCCCTCTCCTATGTAATCACCTATAGTGTAACAAAGAAAAGAAGGAAATACCATGTACATTTCAATTGACATTTTTAGAAAGAGGGCATATTATACTGATAAAACCGATAAGAAAAAGGGGAATTTTTATGGGTACAGAATTTAATGGTTTATTTGATGAGTGGGCTCATACGTACGACTCATTCGTACAAGGTGAAGATATACAATATAAAGAAGTTTTCGCCCGTTATGAGGACATTTTAGAGGATGTAGTTAACAAGTCATTTGGTAACGTATTAGAATTTGGTGTTGGTACTGGCAATTTAACAAATAAATTATTACTTGCTGGTCGTACAGTTTACGGTATAGAACCGTCACGTGAAATGCGCATTATTGCTAAAGAAAAATTGCCGCAAGAGTTTTCAATTACAGAAGGTGATTTTCTTTCATTCGAAGTTCCAAATTCAATTGATACCATTGTGAGCACCTATGCATTTCATCATTTAACAGATGAAGAAAAAGACGTAGCGATTGCGAAGTATAGTCAATTGCTAAACAAAGGTGGTAAAATAGTGTTTGCTGATACAATATTTGCAGATCAAGATGCATATGATAAAACTGTCGAAGTAGCAAAACAAAGAGGTTTTCATCAGTTAGCAAACGATTTGCAAACAGAATACTATACACGTATTCCTATCATGCAATCTATTTTTGAAAACAATGGCTTCCATGTAACGTTCACGAGATTAAATCATTTCGTTTGGGTAATGGAGGCAACTAAGCAATAGAAAGAGGGATTAGATTGAGAATTGCTGTAATTGGAGCAATGGAAGAAGAAGTACGTATTTTACGTGACAAACTAGAACAAGCAGAAACAGAAACTGTTGCAGGTTGTGAATTTACGAAAGGGCTATTAGCAGGACATGAAGTAATCTTGTTAAAGTCTGGTATTGGTAAAGTAAACGCAGCGATGTCAACGACGATTTTATTAGAAAGATATCAGCCTGAAAAAGTAATTAATACTGGTTCAGCTGGTGGATTCCATCACTCTTTAAATGTTGGAGATGTGGTTATTTCAACAGAAGTTCGTCACCATGACGTAGATGTAACAGCATTTAACTATGAATATGGTCAAGTGCCAGGAATGCCGCCTGGATTTAAAGCTGATGACGCATTAGTTGCATTAGCTGAGAAATGTATGCAGGCAGAAGAAAATATTCAAGTTGTAAAAGGTATGATTGCAACAGGCGATTCATTTATGAGTGATCCGAACCGCGTTGCGGCAATTCGTGATAAATTTGAAGATCTTTATGCAGTAGAAATGGAAGCAGCAGCTGTTGCACAAGTATGCCACCAATATGAAGTTCCGTTTGTTATTATTCGTGCACTTTCTGATATTGCTGGTAAAGAATCAAATGTTTCATTTGATCAATTTTTAGATCAAGCAGCTCTTCATTCTACAAACTTTATCGTAAAAGTACTAGAAGAGTTAAAGTAATGTAACAAAAAGGCAACTGTCTCATATAAAGAAAATACATACAGTTGCCTTTTCTTTATTGGCAAATAAGGGGGAGAACACGATGAATGTATATCGTGGAGTTCATGAGTTGATTGGCCATACACCAATCGTAGAAATTACTCGTTTTTCACTTCCGAAAGGAGTCCGTTTATTTGCAAAGCTTGAATTTTACAACCCAGGCGGAAGCGTTAAGGATCGTTTAGGAAGAGAATTAATTGAGGATGCATTAGAAAAAGGGCTTGTTACCCAGGGCGGAACAATTATTGAACCGACGGCTGGAAATACTGGCATTGGACTGGCACTTGCAGCGTTAGAACATGATTTACGCGTCATCGTTTGTGTACCAGAGAAATTTAGTGTTGAAAAGCAAGAATTAATGAAAGCGCTAGGTGCAACGGTCGTGCATACACCGACTGAGCAAGGAATGACCGGCGCAATTGCAAAGGCAAAAGAATTAGTAAATGAAATACCGAATTCATACTCTCCAAGTCAGTTTGCGAATGAAGCAAACCCTCGTGCTTATTTCAAAACATTAGGTCCTGAACTTTGGGATGCATTGAATGGAGAAATTAACATATTTGTTGCAGGGGCAGGAACTGGCGGTACGTTTATGGGAACTGCGTCCTATTTAAAAGAGAAAAACATTGATATTAAGACGGTTATTGTAGAACCAGAAGGATCTATTTTAAATGGTGGTAAAGCTGGTTCACATGAAACAGAAGGGATTGGTCTTGAATTCATCCCGCCATTTTTAAAAACATCTTATTTTGATGAAATTCATACAATTTCTGATCGACATGCATTTTTACGAGTGAAAGAGTTAGCGCAAAAAGAAGGCCTTCTCGTTGGGAGCTCTTCAGGAGCAGCATTTCATGCGAGCTTACTTGAGGCAGAGAAAGCAACACCAGGTACAAATATTGTAACGATTTTTCCTGATAGTAGTGAGCGCTATTTAAGTAAAGACATATACAAAGGATGGGAATAAAAAATGAGAGCAAAGACAAAGTTAATTCATGGTATTCGCATAGGAGAACTTTCAACTGGATCTGTAAACGTACCGATTTATCAAACAAGTACGTATAAACAAGAAGCAGTTGGTAAGCATCAAGGATATGAATATTCACGTACAGGCAATCCAACACGTGCAGCTTTAGAAGAAATGATTGCTGTATTAGAAAACGGTCATGCTGGATTTGCATTTGGTTCAGGAATGGCTGCTATTACAGCAACAATTATGTTGTTCTCAAAAGGTGACCACGTCATTTTAACAGATGATGTTTATGGCGGAACGTACCGTGTTATTACGAAAGTATTAAACCGCTTCGGTATTGAGCATACATTTGTAGATACAACAAACCTAGAGGAAGTTGTAGAAGCGATTCGCCCAAATACGAAAGCGATTTATGTAGAAACACCAACGAACCCATTACTAAAAATTACTGATATTAAGAAAATATCTGCTCTTGCTAAAGAGAAAGATTTATTAACAATTATTGATAACACATTCATGACGCCATATTGGCAGTCGCCAATTTCTTTAGGAGCAGACATTGTGCTTCATAGTGCAACGAAATATTTAGGAGGACATAGTGACGTAGTTGCAGGCCTAGTAGTTGTAAATAGCCCGCAATTAGCAGAAGACCTTCACTTTGTACAAAACTCAACAGGAGGTATTCTTGGCCCACAAGATAGCTTCTTACTACTTCGTGGTTTAAAAACATTAGGAATTCGTATGGAAGAACATGAAACGAATTCACGTGCGATTGCCGAGTTTTTAAATAACCATCCAAAAGTAAATAAAGTATATTATCCAGGTCTTGAATCCCATCAAAACCATGAACTAGCAACAGAACAAGCAAATGGATTTGGTGCTATCATCTCATTTGATGTAGATAGTGAGGAAACTTTAAATAGAGTACTTGAGAAGTTACAGTACTTCACACTTGCTGAAAGTTTAGGAGCAGTAGAAAGTTTAATTTCTATCCCGTCTCAAATGACACATGCATCAATCCCAGCAGATCGCCGTAAAGAATTGGGAATTACAGATACATTAATTCGAATCTCTGTTGGTATTGAAGACGGTGAAGATCTAATTGAAGATCTAGCACAAGCGTTAGCGTAATAAAAGTGCACTGCTATATAGTACGAGTAGCGACTTTATTACTATTATTTAGTTGTAACTAATTACTACTAAACTAAGTAACAATAACAACAAACTAGAAATAAATTACTA